>CAMDOP010000249.1 GCA_945903675.1 Crenothrix polyspora | reverse complement strand
GCGGGGAGTCGCTATTTTTGCGAAAGATTTTTCCGGGCTCCTGCTCGAAAAATCAGCAAAAACTACGCGACCGCCAATGCCTACGGCTGCCCCGATTCGTCCTGCTTCACTCGCTGTGCACCCAACAAGGGGTGCACAGCTTAGTTTCGCAATGACTTTACGCCATTTCGTAAAGCCTGCATTTTCACTACGCAAAAAACGCTCCGTGAAAACACATGCACTATGGCTATCGGCGACTAAAAATCTTCACTTCGCTAACGCTCCGTTTCCACGATTTTCAGCGAAGGTATCTTTCTGGAATGCACTTACCGTATGCATCCCGATGTTTGCGCACCGTTGTCTGAGATAGTCAAAGCTAAAAAAATTTCTATAATAATCAGCGATTACATTCTACATTAGGATATGTCTCGCCCAATAACTATGAAGCCAAAATGGCTATGAAAAAACCTGTCTCTGTGTCTTAAAAAAAATTTGACCACTACAGTATACAGCGGCTGGTTTATTAGCTACATTTTGGCTTTAGCTAAAGCCTTGCCTAAACTTAGTTTAGTTGTTAAAACTTCATCAGGAACGGCTGTATAATTACTTAGCCTTACTTTATAACCATCATATTTAAGTCGCGTTAGATTGCAATTCTAGCGCGATTTTTTTATGGGAAGTCCACTTTGAATATAATGGAGATATCAATTGACTGAATCTAAAAATGAGCGACATTTAGCGCGCATGCAACGCAAAAAAGCGGTGGTTGATGCTGGCATTAACGCCGCTCAAGAAACTCGCGGTTTATTGCTAATAAACACCGGCAACGGCAAAGGTAAATCTACCGCCGCGTTTGGTTTACTTGCACGCGCATTAGGCCACGGCATGAAAGCCGTGGTGGTGCAATTTATCAAAGGCCGTTCTGACACTGGCGAAGAGGCATTCTTTCGGAACTCAGAAAACCTCACTTGGCACGTAATGGGCGATGGTTTTACTTGGGAAACGCAAGATGCTGCGCGTGACTTGGCTTCTGCGCGCACCGCGTGGGAGCTAGTTTTAGGCTATTTACAAGATGAATCCATAGACCTAGTGATTTTGGATGAGTTTACCTATACCCTCAAATATGGTTGGCTAACGATTGAAGAAGTTTGCGTCGCATTAGATGCACGTCCAACCATGCAACATGTGATGATTACCGGTCGTGGTGCGCCTGAAGGTTTGATTCAAATTGCAGACACCGTAAGTGAGATTAATTTGGTAAAGCATGCATATAAAGATGGCGTACAGGCGATGCCTGGCATTGAATGGTAATGAGCGACATCACCTGCCGTGCTATTTGGCTTGTCGGTGATTGTAACAATTCTTCCAACGGCATGGCATAAACGTTTGGCGCGATTACTTCTGGCGTATTGGCTAATAAAGTAGGTAGCGCTGGCCATGCTAGTATGTTGCGCGAAAGTTTTCCTGCACATTTAATTTGATTTGGTGCACTGCAAAAAAATGAAGCAATAGCTCTGCCAGATCGACATTTAAGCTTGTTTCGTGCCATTGAAATTAATGTTATTGAAGCTGCAACCATTGCTTTGGCTAGTTCAGGTGTTTTACCACCACGGCAGTATCACCGCGATTTTTTTACACTTTTACTTTGCATCTAATCCGCAGGTGGCTGCTAGTTTGTTTTTAGCCAAAGATTAGGTTTTGCTTGGGCAAGGTTTAGCATGAATTCAAATTCACCATTAGCTAACCCACATCGTTATTCTGAGTCTGAAATTGCCACTATCAACGCGTCATGGTCGATCGGCGCGATATGCGGCACTTTTTACCCTCGCCGGTTTGACGCTTAAAAGTAAAAGGCCCTTTAGTGTGGCACAAGCTATTGGTCGTGGCCTTGTGCGACGATCGCAATCGTCATATTTTGGGCGCAGAACTTTGCCAGAAATCAATTTAGCTTCAGTCATTTGCACGCTTCAAAAACAGGTAACTGACCGCACGCACCAAGGGTTTAGGCATGCGCTTTTTTGACCCGTAGGGAATTTTCTAGCCATGCCACCAGATGCAAAGCCTATCGCCATGTTATATTTAAGCCATGTAAACACTTTTTACAAAGAACCTATGCTGGTTGAAACTGATTGGAAAACAGCAAAGCCATTAGACGAAATGGTCATGAAAAACAGCTAGACTAATCTTGATACTGACCTTCCCCAACAAGACGCTGCCAACAATGCCAGCAATAAATCGGATAATACACAATGAGATTCCCCCAACGCATCGTCTGTTTAACCACAGAACCTACCGAAGTACTTTATCTGCTCGGCGAACAAGAGCGCATTGTCGGTATTTCTGGTTTCACCACACGCCCAGCGATTGCGCGGCGCGAGAAACCAAAAATTGCGGCATTTACCAGTGCAAAAATCGACAAAATTTTAGAATTAAAACCCGATTTAGTCATTGGTTTTTCTAACTTGCAGGCCGATATTGCCGCATCACTTATTCGCGCAGGCCTTGAGGTACATATTTTTAACCAGCGTTCTATTGCGCAAACGTTGAATATGATTGCTACCGTCGGCAGCTTGGTCGACGCATCAGACAAAGCTGCAAAACTAATTTCAGAATTAGAAAACACTATCCTAGAAGCACAAAAAGCTGCCAGCCAATTTAGCCACAAACCCATCGTCTATTTTGAAGAATGGGATGAACCTATTATGTGTAGCATTCGCTGGGCAATGGAGTTAATTGAGATTGCTGGCGGGCTAGATTGCTTCCCTGAACTCAGTCATTTCCATAGCGCTAAAGATCGCACGATACAAGCGCATCAAGTGGTAGCAAGGCAGCCAGATATTATTATAGGTTCGTGGTGCGGCAAGAAATTTCAGCCCAGCCAAGTAATTGCCCGTGAAGGCTGGGCAGATATTCCAGCGGTAAAAAATGGCTTTGTACGTGAAATAAAATCAGTAGATATTTTGCAACCTGGACCATCGCTGATTACGCATGGCCTTAAACAAGTGCAAGCAATTATTCAAGAGTGGCACGCTGCACAACACCATAAAGACCACTGCCCCGGCGATTAGGTCTTGGTAAGGCCGTAGGTCAGATCAATACTGTAGCGTGGATTCGGAGCGATAGCGTGTGCAGCAGTTTGTTATCGCCAAACCTCATTTTCGGGCGTCTCAGTTCGAGTAGCTGTCACCACGACATTAGGTAATTCTAAGGCTTTATCAGAAGTATTTTTTTGAGCATGTAATTGGGCATTAAAACCCAACATTAATATGGAACTGGTTATAATTTTTTGCATAGTGTCCTCTGCGCCGCCCGCGCATAGAGTTTGAGTAATAACAACGGAGGACAATAGAAGATGGAGCACACGAGCGCGCAAACAAGGCTCCCATCCACGATGCTGCCATATTTCCTGTTGTTTTTTATTTTTACGGTTTGTATTTTCAACGGTAAATGGATCGGGATATTGCTTAGTGAATGCCGTTTTAATAAGTCGCCAGCGTGTTGAATAATCGCTGTCATGCTCAGGAAGTGTCCAGATAAAATGCAGATGATCGGGTAACACTACAGCAGCATCAATTATAAAAGGACGCTTTTGCATGACGGTTTTAAATGCAGCGCGTAGACGTTTGACGTTGTCATCGTCGGCAAAGATTTTACGGCGTTTTTCGGTGATAACTGTAAAAAAATAGCTGCCACCTTCTCTATAAACACGGCGATAATGCATGATTATTGATGGCTTGGGTTAGTCAAAATTGTCGGGTTACGCTATCGCTAACCCGACCTACTGGTCTTGATCTGACTACCTCAAGCCGTAATCTCATCAGCCGCTATCAGCAATTCCTCTATAAAATGTTGGCTGTATAAAGGTAAATAATTATGCTTTAGATAGGCGATTTTAGTTTTAGAACTCGGTATTAAATGAGCTAAATCACGCACCACTAAATCATGATCTATCAAAGGATCATAAGCCATCGCCGTAATCAGACCAACGCCCAGATCTAAACGCACGTAGGTTTTAATCACATCAGTATCGGCTGCCGATAAAGTAATATCCAACTCCAAGCCGGCATTTTTAAAAGCACCTTCAATAGCCGAACGACCAGTAAAACCAGAGCTATAGGTCAGTATCGGAAATGTTGCTAAACGCTCCAAAGTAATATCACCCTCACTGAGCGGATGATATAGCGGCACCACTAAAGCATGATGCCATTCATAACAGTTTTTAATGACCAGATCATGCTCTTGATCTAAGCGTTCGGTACAAATAGCAATATCAGCTTTACGGGCATGCAATTGCTCAATCAGTTGATCGGGCGATGCTTGCACCATATAAATTTTCACGCCTGGGTACTTTGCTCTAAAGCGCTGTATAGGGACTGGCAAAAAGTATTTAGCTTGAGTATGGGTAGTGGCAACATGCAAAACACCTTGATTGCTATCAAGGAAATCGGCAGCTATGTTTTGGATATTGGTTTTAGCTCTATTGATAACATCCACCTCTTCCATAACCCGAGTCCCTAAGGCGGTCATGCTGATGAGTTTTTTGCCTTGCCTTTCGAATAAAGGTGAGCCTAACTCGGCCTCAAACATTTGTAATTGCCTGCTCACAGCCGATTGCACGATGTGCATTCTTTCTGCAGCCTTAGACAGGTTAAAATTAGTTTCTTGAAGTACACGCAGTAGTTCAATTTGACTCAAATTCATGTTTTGATTGTCCTTATCTAGTATTGCTTATGTCATCATACGGATATAGGCGATGCTCTGCTATTTAACATATAAAAGTAGATCATGTGATTTTACACCCTAGTCGTCATCCCGGCATGGACTGCCGGGATCCAGAGTACATGGATGTAACTATCAAATGTAGATAATGCATAACAATATTTATATTGTCAGCTTATTGATGCTACATCAACCATCCATGGCAACTGGTTTCCGGCAATCCATGCCGGAATGACGATGCAACTAGTTTGTTAATATCCATATACAAATAAGTTCATTGATCTAGTTACCCACTATAAATCATAATAGAGCCTAAATAGTGTTATCTACTGAAACCAATGCGCTTGTCGTATCTGGAAACCGACTTTATCACCTCTAGTTAATGCCAGTTGTTTAAACTGATCACTGGGCATTTCGGCAAAGACACTCGCTGTTGAGCCATTACTATCACTTTTAACCAGCTCCAAGCGTATCAAAGCGCCTAAATGCTGCCAATCTTTTAAGGTCGCAGGTGCTGCTTGATTCGCTACCAACTTTTCAACAACGATGTCATGTGGGCGTACATGAGCTATTTTACTATCGTGTT
>CAMDOP010000248.1 GCA_945903675.1 Crenothrix polyspora | reverse complement strand
TTTAAAGGTTATGCCAGACATAAATTTTGAGCGTGTCGGACTCAATGCTAGTGATATTGATGAACTGGGATTACTTTGGATTGATGGACTGGAAACGAGTAGTGGGAAAGATTTAGCCTCGCCAAGCCATCCAGACTTTAAAAGTAAACCTGTCCAAGATTATTTATCACTATATGGCGCAAGGAAATGTGAAGCTAACGCATTATTACGATGCCCTAAAGAGGCAGAAAAGATTCTGCTCAGAGCGATAAAGGCACACATTAGTGATAGTCAGTTAATAGCTTATCAAGAGCATCAATTAAAAGATAGGCAGGAAGCGACCCAAGCAGTCAATAAAGTATTTGCGGTGATTTAAAGATGCCCAGAGAGAAATTTGAGTTCACTTTGTTAGACGATAACGACTTTAATGATGCAGCCGACATACTTGAAGCGATAACGCTATGGGATCGGATGCCAGAATATTTGAAAACAGAGAAGTTAATGGATCAGATAAAGGCTCTTGGTAGTAAATCAATATTGAGTCATTTAATAAAATAGGTGTATCTAATGGCAATTAAAAAGAAAGTTCCCGTTAAAAACAAATCCAGCGTTATTGTTAATGCAGGAAAAGATGAAGACCAAGATGAAGCTGTTGCTAAGAAGTTAACAAGACCTGAAGTTCAAGCTTCTCTAACTATCCAGAAGCTGCACCCTATAAATGATGTTAATGCTTTAACGAAGATATTGCGCCAACAAACAGCGGATGTTATTGGTGGGAACATGACAAGAGCTGAGGCGATGCTATTAAGCCAAGCCCATACACTAGACGCATTGTTTAACAATTTGGTGATGAAAGGTCTTGATCAAACACATATGCCACACTATGAGAGTTTTTTACGATTGGCGTATAAAGCACAATCCCAATGTCGGTCAACGCTTCAAGCATTATCAGATATTAAAAATCCATCCGTTGTCTATGCCAAGCAAGCAAATATCACTAGTGGCAATCAACAAATTAATAACGGACTAACTGCTCCACGTACGCAAGAAAATAAAAATAATTCAAACGAACTATTAACGGAGATACCCAATGCGACACTGGACACCAGAAGAACGGGAGAAACAGTCCCAGTTAATTCAGAATTGGAAGCCGTGGCAACATAGCACGGGTGCAAGAACACCAACTGGTAAGGTTATATCCTCAAAGAACGCTTATAAGGGCGGTATAAGATCAATCTGCAGAGAAATGAATACCTTGTTTCGTGACTATAAGGACATGTTAAAACGGTTTGATTAGTTACGTAGCAGTAAATAAAGGGGCAATATTAGGGCAATGATCTTTCTGGTAAATGTTGGCATTTAAACGGCATGGTTTCAATAAGTGTGCGGTTTCATGGTGAGCGCATACATTGAGTCTAGGTGTGGGTTAGACGCCCATGATGAGCAGTTGCGTGGTGAGCCAGTTAATATTAGACGTGGCAAGGGTTGTGGTGAAAGTTGAGCCACTAAATGAGCGCAAATAATAATCCATTGTGACCGCCAAAACATAGGCTAATCGATTGATGCAGTCTTATGGTGACCAATGGAAGTGGTGCAACTAAACGCACAGCCACCAGCACTTTGATAGTGATTTGGCGCACCTGATAATCTTTACTAAAACCTTATGGAAATGACGCTGTATTTGGCACAGCATGAATTTGCGTCACTTTCTGTAATACTGACAACAGCTAATACTTGCATCAGGTGCATGTTTTGCAATATTCTAGAAACACGTAAGGCTAGTCCCAGCCTTTTATGCAGGGATACCCTTAACAAAGTGTTTGAGTTTTTTATCAGTTTCCTAATCACGAGAGACTAAGAACATGGCAACGGGTTCGTATATTAATGGCAAATGGTTTCATCCGGCTTCAAAACAATTAGTTAGGAATATCAATCCTGCTGATCCCACTGATATTATTGCTGAGTTTCCGGCGGCGACTGGCAAAGATGTGCAAGCTGCAGTAGAAGCAGCGGAAAGTACTTTCCCACAGTGGAAAAATACACCCGGTCCAGAACGTGGCCGTATTTTGTGGAGAGCTGCAGATATTGCACGGAAAAGAAGTGACGAAATTGCTCGCATCATGACGCGTGAAGAAGGTAAAACGCTAAAAGAATCAGTTGGCGAAGTGATGAAAGGCATTGCACTCTTAGAATATTATGCAGGCGCAGGCTTTCGTATGGGTGGACAAACATTACCTACTGAAGGTGTTGACATGTTTGCTTATACCTTGCGACGCCCTTTAGGTGTAGTAGGGCTAATTCTTCCGTTTAATTTTCCTTGGGCTTGTCCCGTTTGGAAATCGGCACCCGCATTAATTGCGGGTAATACAATTGTTATGAAACCCGCCGATTTAACGCCTTCTACTGCTGCATTGTTAATCGAAATTTATGCTGAAGCCGGAATACCTCCGGGCGTGATCAATATGGTTACTAGTTGCGGCAGCGAAGTGGGAGAAGCAATAGTTAATGCGCCTGCTGTCAAAGCCATTTCATTCACCGGTTCAAATCCAGTCGGTGAAGCCATTTATTCCCGTGCTGCGACTTTACAGAAAAAAGTAACCTGCGAGATGGGCGGTAAAAATGCTCTGGTAGTGCTAGCCGATGCCAATTTAGAATTTGCGGCTGCGGCTATTCTCAATGGCGCTTTTGGATCGACTGGTCAACGTTGCACTGCAACCTCTCGGGTCATTGTCATGCCAGAAGTTAAAGAGGCGCTGCTAGAAATACTGGTCAACCAAACCAAACAACTTAAAGTTGGAAATGGGTTAGATGAAACTGTAGATATGGGGCCAGCTGTTGACGATCGTCAATTAAAAAGAGATTTTGATTATATTGAAATTGCCAAGGATGAAGGCGCTCGATTAGTTTGCGGTGGAAATAGACCCGCACATCTTAAACAAGGTTTTTTCATTGAACCGACAATTTTTGATCATGTTTTACCCACAGCACGTATTTTTAAAGAAGAAGTTTTTGGACCAGTACTTTCCATAGCAACAGCTAAAGATCTAGAACAAGCATTGCAATTTGCCAATAGCGTTGAATATGGCTTGACCACGTCTCTGTTTACTGAAGATATTAATTCAGCGATGCACTACATTAATGAAGTGGATACAGGAATGATCCATATTAATGAAGCAACTATCGGTGGTGAAGCACAATTACCGTTCGGCGGCACCAAAGCCACGGCAATTGGTGATCGAGAAATGTCCGATGAAGGACTGAACTTTTTCACTGAAACTAAAACAGTTTTTATAAACTATGCAAAAACTAAACAACGATCTTCATTACGTTGATTTTGCAATTGACTCTTCTAAGCAATATAACAATAGACAATAGACAAGAACGCATACAAAATAAAGCCCGTGGGCGTTCTGTCTAGTCTTTTTAACTATTTAACACTTTGCTTTTCAATCAAGCCTAGATAATCTCTGGGCTTTTTTGTGCCTATCGCATTGTGACCACTAAAACATAGGCTGGTCGATTGATACTGCGCTGGCTGGACTAACGCTATCTTGATAGATAATCAATACAGTCGATAATAAAGGTTGCAGACTGCACTGATTTGGATAATAGGGAATCAAGCTATTATTAACCACTTACAACTTTGAGGTAAAAAGTGAATACAAGCCACAATGCAATCTGCGTTCACAAGTATAATTGAATTATGCGTTAAGAAGATGATGTAAATAATGTGGCATTAATTTACACTTGACACCCTCTGTTGTTGACTTATCAACCAAGTAAACAGCCATTAGATCCCGAATATGCTCAAGAACCAGCTTCATACCAGCAACAGGTTGATGATGTGGAAACACCTGTTGCTGGTAAAACTTTCGTCAGGAAACTAGCTAATTTTGGGAATCAGTCTGGTAGCAATAATACATACACAAATCTATCAAAGAGGTTTTACTAATCATGTTAAAAGAAAATAACACCAAAAGACATTTTTATACTGAAGAAGTTATTTTGATTTTATTGCTTGTTTTGTCCCTAGTAGGTATTGGAATCACCGAGTATTCGTTAGTGGATGGTTATGGATATTGGATGAGTATGGTTTTCGTATTTGCCCTGCTAGCAATAACTATCGCATGGCTACAATCAAAGCATCATATTATAGATTTTAAGAAAATATTATATGAACAATCCTTGCACTGGTTCATTTCTTTACTTTTCATGGAAGGTGTATTTTCGTTACAAAAAACCGAACACTTAACTCAAGAAACCGCAGGATTAGTCATTATGATGATTTTAGCGCAGTCAACCATTTTGGATGGGTTACGAGTGGGTTGGCGTTTTGGTCTGGTGGGTATTTTTCTAGGGATATCCGCTATTATCGCTGCAAATACGGATCACTTTTTCTGGATCGAGATGATTATTGCCCTCTTGATTGTTGCTGTGACAATTATTATTGAGGTTTGGCAGAGGAAAAAAGCAAGAAAAACGCAGGTGTGATTTTTGGTTTTTGCTCTTAAATCTCTTTAAAAAAGATTTTCCTTATTTTCTTATTTATATCTTTTCTTGTTTAAGCGTGTTTAAAGTATTGATATGCGTGGCTTTCAGAGGTTTAACACATAGCTTTTTCAGAATGTGGTGGGTTATACCTGTTTTTTTCATAATCTTTTACGCCATTAGCATAAAGATATTGGATTAAAGCATAAAAATAAACTCGTTAGTCACTTTTAAAAACTTGCACGGGGCTGATTTTAATATGGTGCAGACTGCACTGATCGAGATACTAAGCCCACATATTATTATTAGTATTCACACAGACATTTAGGTCATGTGGATGGTGAATACAAGCCAGTGCAATCTGCCCTGTCAATATAGCGTTGAACAAAAGAAAAGCAACACAAGAAAAGAACGACTATGATTCGATTACTTGCCCAGATAACCCAATCATTATTTCCATCACTTAGTGTTAAATAAAATATATAGCGTCAATAATATTATTGGAATGAAGGGTATTGCTATTAAGCTCATTTATTAAACCTCAAAACATTATTTTGCCCTTGAGGCTTATTCAATATAGTTGCAGACTGCACTGATTTGGATAATAGGGAAATCAACTATTATTATTCACTTACAACTAGGAGGTAAAAAGTGAATACAAGCCGCAGTGCAATCTGCACTACAAGTGTAATCAATATATGAAGTTACATCAAAAAATATAACTTAAGATAGCTTTGATGAGCGTAATCGTAATGATTGGAAGCTACCAGGAAACACCATTTATTACACAATTTTTGATGGGCAAAATAGTCAAAAT
>CAMDOP010000247.1 GCA_945903675.1 Crenothrix polyspora | reverse complement strand
AAAAATTGATTATTTATTAAGCCTACACTAGATCATGACCACAGATGAAATGCTGGACAAGAAAAAAAATATTGTTTCAATGCGCTTGGATAGTAATGAACGTTTAGGGGTTCAAAAGCTAGCTTCTCGTCTGTATGTTAGAGAGTCTGATATTTACCGATTTGCTATTAATTATATTTTAAATAAAACAAGTAAATTCAATTATTTAAATCATACAGGCAGTGACTTACTTCCATTATTTATAAAGTTTAATGAAGAACTGAAACAAAATTTTAATTTAAAAAAACAACATCTTTTTAAAATCATTAATTACGGAAATGCCAATCCCGACAAGTTTGTTGGCATGCATGATATTGAATTACTATTAATGCCTGATTATCTTTTAGGCCAGACATTATCACAAATAAAAGAAGCACAGCCTTTTAAAGAACCCGATAGTAAAGTCTGGCTTGAAAATTATTTATGCAGTAAATACAATAAATTTGAAATGACTGACGAAAACGATGAAAAATCATCATAACCCATTACTCAGTTGTACTCTTGTAGCAACCCTACCTGTATTTAATTGATCATTTGTAATCTTTATTTGGGTTACGGTAACTCCATACTTTGATTCCAACTCAATTAACCAATCAATAAATTGATCAAAGTTGGTATTTTCTAACCATAAAGTAACGTTATTCGCATCATCAGGGACAACGCGCTTAATAGTTGGTTTTATTTGCATTTGTATGCTGCTCGAATCTATTATATCCATTAAAGATTGTCCTTCCTGATTCTTAACAACTTCGATCTGATTTTTTTGTAGCTCCGAAACTTCTGTACTTATTTGCTTTAGGTACTGATAGGCCAGTTTTTGACTTGCTATTTTTTGATCAAACAAAATTTCTTCATTAGCAATAGGTACATAAATTAACAGATAGAAACTATAAAAAACGATAAGTAAAACCGTGCCAGTGGATAGTAAACGCTCTCTTTGCGACAACTTTTGAAAGCGTTGTAGCAAATCATTTTTGTTTAATTTCATAATGAACCTCTACGCCTTTTGGATTTGCCTCAGCAGACTGTACTTTTATTAACAACTCATTACTGCCTTCAAGTTGTTGCTTAACTTGTTCTACCTGAGAGATATCGGTTGCATTTAATTGCACCTGCAACATCTCATTGATATAGTCGAGTTGTCGAATCTCCAAGCCCGGATTTGCAGTTATCACCTCTCCCGTTTGATATAACAGCGGCATAAATTTACCGCCTTTTTTTATGCTTTGTTTTTTAAGATCTACTAATTGCTGCTCAGCTTGCACCTTAATATTGACAAGACGTTTTACCTCAGGAAAAGTTTGTTTGAACAGACTTGTTGTTTGAGCTTCTATTGTTGCCAGCTCTGTTTTCTTTTGCCAATAGCTATTTAGTAGAAAACCTATTTGTAAAAAAAATGTTATAAAAATAATACACAGCGCTGGCAACCATCTTTTCCATTCAACAGTGCGACTATTTTTTCTCTCAAATTCACCCGTTAATAGGTTTAACTGACCACCCTTTTTTTTGATATCTGCGTTTAAGAGCAATAATCCAGGATCGGCTTCATGATAGCTTAGGTTGACAGACAATCCTGATAACCACATTGCTGGTTCACCGACTGACCAACACTCTAAAGTATGCAAATCTGGATTATCACTGAGTATTTTATTCAACACTATAGGTAAAGCATCCGTATCAATCCCCCCCCCCTGCCATTGACCTGTCCTTAAAATGGCATTTTGGTGATCCATAAACAAAGAATAACTGTCTGTTTGATAAGGCAGACATAAGCTCTCAGGATAAACACTACCCAGATTTATGCCTTGCTCTTTAAAACCTGTCAAACAGGTTTTAAATTTTTCTTGATTGATTGCCGCTACATAAACCTTGCCTTTAACTTGGCGATACCATACTAAATGGTAGGTTTCCATTTCGTCTGCGAGTAATTCTTCTAGGGCAAAGGGTAACGCTTTTTTAATTTGCTTATTACTTTTAACTGGTAAATCTATGTCTAACAACAACACTTCAGCTGCGGGATATAACAGGGTAACTAAATTTTCCCCTGCAGTTTGTGCCAAGTCTTGCAATGTCCCCTGTTGTATTTCTCTTGTATTTGAATGATCTAGGACTAACCATTGCAGCAACATATCTTTATGACTAAGAAATCTCGCTATAATTTGCTCAGCCATCATCTAAGCTCCTTCGTAAACGCCTAATGACTTTAACAGCACCTAAGGCGTCACGATATAACTCTGTTTGGAATAGTAAGGCGCTTTTTTCCATGTCGATTTGTCCTGATAATAAGAAATAGTGACTGTCCACGCTTATACTTTCTTTATTAATACTAATACCATCCATAGCCTCATCTTCTAAAAATTCTTCAGTCTTTTTGAAAGGTTTGCCACTTGCACTATATAGAGACTCAGCCTTATCTTTGCTTATATTAGCTGCAAAAGTCCGCAAAACCACTGCGCTAGCAGTATTGATATTTATGGGCTCATAACCATCGGCAACATATATATAAGGTAACATTTTTTTAAAGTCATCATGAGTGATACCTTGTATGCGCAATAACTCATTAATATCTACAAAGGGAATATTTGCACTCCGGAAAGGTGGTGTAAACTTAGTATAGGTTTCGTCTTCTGCTCCATTCGGATACCTAATTTCCATATCGGGATCTATCCAATCCAATATTGCATCTACTAAATCCGGCTTTATATCAAGATGACTAAATAAACGCCTTAAACGTTGCACATCTTCATCACTGACTCTACCTTCAACTAATAAATTATTCAAGTTGATTCGACCTTGCAATTCACTGATATCAGCTTTCACAATACCTTCAGGCGTTGGGTTGGGGGCTAGTGGTTTGCTCCAAAGATCCATTAAGACATCGTATTGATTATTCGCAAAATCAACTTTAAGCTGGGTTTCTGCCCACGCCTCAATTCCATATACATATTCCCAGGCTTGTATTGAACGACGCTGATTTTCTGTTCTGCGGATATCCATCTGTCTGTCGCTGGACATGCCTACTAAAACGATAGTAACAACAGCAAGTATCAACATCACAGTAATAAGTGCAATACCTCTTTGTGACTTAACTGATTGAGATTTAGTTGTGATCATTAATGAATAAAAAATGAACGATGAATGGTACCTATGCCATCCAGTTTAAAACTAATATCGAGGGCATTGGGAATATCGCTACTACTATTTAATGGCTCCCAAGTCTGCGTATCAACTTTAAACTTACTTAAAGTCACCCCTTTTGTAGTGATAAGCTTTCGACTTCGATACTCTGTTTGCTGAGTTCTATCAGGCAATATCCAGACACGCCGAAATAGAGTATCCTTATCCAAACTATAACTGACTCTTAACAATTTATTTGCACCTGCATTATTTGACCAAGTCGGTACTGTCCGGGATAAAACTAATATTTCATTACCACGCCCAACCGAAAAAGCAGGCTCAGTCGTACCGAATTCGTCTCTAATTGGTCTTTTTATTATTTGACTTAAATCTTCATTGAGAAGATATAAGGTAGTTTGTAATTGCGCCAGTTGTTCCGACCTCGGAACTGCGCTTGCTCGAGCATCTAGTACTGCGGTTAGTCCGGCGTAAGCCATCATCGACATGATAGAAAAAATTGCCAGTGCTATCAGTATTTCCAATAAGGTAAAACCCTGCTGTCCGGAAATGTTTGTCGCTGCTTTTGATGAAAAACTTAATCTAACGGAACGACATCCAAACACACTATTGGTTTTCATCAACTTTTACTTACGTTACTAAGTAGACTAACAAGTGGTTCTTTATCACCCTCAAGAAATACTTCTATTCGATATGACCACAGATCTTTTATGTTTGAGAAACCACGTTTAATCTGCCAATACCACCGTCGACCTGCCATTTCATCCCAACCATCCTTTCTTTCAGGTTTATCCTTATCCAATCGTAATTGCACAGCATGATTACTTGCAACTATGGCAGCCAGCGTTTTATTTTCCAGATACCATAAGTTTTCAATATTATCTGCAGTAATTTTAATCGCACTAACCATCAAAATTGCCAGTATAGCTAAGGCAATTAGAACTTCCAGCAAGGTAAATCCATTAGCCTTTTTATTTTTATTCAGACTCTTCATGAATTATCTTGGCTAGTGATCATTAATCCTTCGTGCGGAGTATTACTGATTACAAAAGTACTATTACTATTTTGCATAGTCATTCTGATTTGAAACAGCTCCATTTCTCCATCCGGAGTCAATAAAATCTGTGGTTTTGGGGCAATACTTTCAACACTTTGTTCCTCTAAACTGACATCTTGTTGATGGCTTGCAAAGAACAATGACATTTGTGGCATTAACTGACGTGCTTTGAAAACCATATCAGTACTTTCTGGTTGCCATTTTTGTTTCTTTATAACTGTAAAGCGATAACCATGTTTAAACAACTCCAAACCCATAACATCTCCCTGAGCGATACTTTCCTGAGTAGCCAATTCCAAAAGCTTAACTATCCTTTCCGCTTCAAGTTTTTGTTGATCTCGTGGATCCACTGTTCCCATTGAAAGCATAGCCATTCCTGTTATCATGCCTATCAAAACCAAGACGATAAGTAATTCAATCAAGGTAAATCCTTTAACTTTGTTCATACCAGAAAATCAGTTTGCCAACGAAAGACAAGAAACCATCAAAGTGTTAGGTTTTTATAAATGGTTATCCAATGCAAATCAGTAGTTACTCTCCCTTTGAATTAAGCAAAGTTTTTATAGTACTGACTTTAACTGTAAAATTCATGATCAAAGCCACGGCTACTTCTTGATCCAATTGGTAATGTCTACACCCGCTTCAGTACCTCCCTCAATACCATCAGCACCATAAGAATAAAGATCAAACTCGCCATGAATTCCTGGCTTAAGATAAAAGTATGGTTTTCCCCACGCATCTTGAGGCAACTGATCAAGATAGCCCCCTTGTTTCCAGTGCGTTCCTTCAGGCAAGTTTGCTGGCTTGGTCACCAAGGCTTCCAGTCCTTGCTCGGTTGTTGGATAACTGTAATTGTCCAGTCGAAATAAATCCAATGCCGCCGTAATAGCTCTGATATCTTGTAGTGTTCGGGTTGCCCTTGCTTCATCAGGTCTACCCATGATTTTTGGCACGATAATAGATGCCAAAATTCCCAGAATAACCACAACAATCATTACTTCAATCAGGGTAAAACCTTGATGTTTTTTATTAGACATAGTTAAATGAACCATTAA
>CAMDOP010000246.1 GCA_945903675.1 Crenothrix polyspora | reverse complement strand
CTATGGTGGGTGGTTTACTCGTCAGTCAACTGTTAACCTTATTCACAACGCCGGTCATCTATCTTGCTTTTGATCGCTTAAGTCGGCAATGGTCTGGTAAAACAATACCTGCGGTTAACAGTAATAATAAGGATATCGCGTGAGCCTGTCGGCTTATTTTATTGCGCGTCCGGTTGCAACAACACTGCTGACGCTGGCGGTTACCTTAGCCGGTACGATTGCTTTTTTTCAATTGCCGGTAGCCCCATTGCCGCAAGTTGATTTTCCCACGATTTCA
The DNA here is from genome assembly GCA_945903675.1 of Crenothrix polyspora. Lineage (GTDB taxonomy): Bacteria > Pseudomonadota > Gammaproteobacteria > Methylococcales > Methylomonadaceae > Methylobacter_C. The sequence goes on along the minus strand of CAMDOP010000246.1, from coordinate 5,024 downwards.
GTACAAGCCTCATTACCCGGAGCCAGTCCAGAAACGATGGGTACTTCCGTGGCAACGCCTTTAGAGCGTGCTTTGGGGCATATTGCCGGCATCACAGAAATGACGTCGTCTAGCTCAGTGGGCAGCACCAGCATTACCTTACAATTTGATTTAGAACGCGATATTGATGGCGCCGCACGAGATGTTCAAGCAGCCATAAATGCCGCTATGCGCTTATTGCCCAGCAATATGCCAAGTAGGCCTAGCTATAAGAAAGTGAATCCTGCTGATTCACCGATTATGATCTTAGCATTAACCTCTGACACCATGACTCGAGGCCAACTTTATGATGCCGCTGCAACTATTCTGGCGCAGCGCATTTCGCAAGTTCAAGGTATAGGGCAAGTCAATATAGGTGGCAGTTCACTACCTGCGGTCAGAATAGAACTTAATCCTAATGCTTTAACTAAATACAGTATAGGTTTTGAAGCCATACGTCTCGCCATCGCTGGTACTAATGTTAACCAGCCTAAAGGCGCTATAGAAGATGCTAAGCATAATTGGTTGATTTATGCCAATGACCAAGCTAAAACGGCGGCTGATTATTTGCCCTTGATCGTCGCTTATCGCAATGGTAGTCCGGTACAGTTATCGGATTTAGGAACGATTGTGGATTCGGTGGAAGATAGTCGCGCATCGGGACTCAAAGATGGCAAAACCTCCGTCTTATTAATATTAAACAAACAAGCCGGCGCTAATATTATTGACACCGTTGATAAAGTTAAAACCTTGCTGCCACAACTACAAGCGTCTATTCCCAAAGCGATTAATATATCGGTGGTGCTAGATCGATCTACCACCATTCGAGAGTCTTTACATGAAGTCGAACTGAGTCTGTTGATTTCTGTCGTTCTCGTTATAGCGGTGGTGCTGTTGTTTTTGGGTAATTTACGCTCGGCTCTGATCCCTATTATTACCGTGCCAGTGTCGTTAATTGGCACTTTCGGTGTCATGTATTTATTTCACTACAGTTTGGATAATCTGTCATTAATGGCGCTGACCATTGCTACGGGCTTTGTGGTTGATGATGCTATTGTGGTTTTAGAAAATACTGAGCGACATATAGAACAAGGCGTCCCGCCTCATGAAGCAGCCATTAAAGGAGCCCGTGAAGTGGGTTTTACGGTATTGACGATGAGCTTGTCGCTGATAGCGGTGTTTATTCCTATTTTACTCATGGGCGGCATTGTTGGGCGCTTGTTTCAAGAGTTTGCCGTAACGCTATCAGCGGCGGTATTAGTCTCCTTAGTTATTTCATTAACCACCACACCCATGTTATGTGCTTTATGGCTTAAGCCTGTTCAGAAAACAGCACATAAACCCTTTTATAATACTATAGAGCTAGGGCTTAAAAGCTGGCAGTCTGGCTATGAACTTAGCTTGCATTGGGCTTTACGTCATAGACGACTGATGATGTTGCTACTTATAGCGACCATCGGTTTAAATTTTTATTTGTATTCTATCGTGCCTAAAGGTTTTTTTCCGATTCAGGATACGGGAAGATTATCGGGTGTGATACAGGCCGATCAAAGTATTTCATCGCAAGCCATGCGCCAAAAGTTAGCTGATTTTGTTGATCTTTTAGGCCAAGATCCAGAGGTTGATACGGTCATTGGTTTCACAGGCGGACAGCGCGATAGCAATAGTGGCATTATGTTTGCCATGCTTAAACCCTTGGACGAACGCAAGTTGAATGTTAACCAATTGATGAAGCGCTTACGCAAAAAATTATCAGATGTGCCTGGTGCTAGGCTGATTTTACAGCCACCGCAAGATCTGCGTATTGGTGGTCGGGGTTCTTCTGCCATGTATGAATATGCCTTGCAAGCGGATCAACTTGCTGATTTGCGTACTTGGCTGCCAAAGATTATCAGCGCCTTGTCCCAGCATCCTGAGTTGGTCGACGTTAATACTAATCAGCAGGATAAAGGTCAGCAAATAGCGTTACAAATAGATCGTAAAGCGGCCGCGCAACTGGGGGTAAGTCCTGCTTTAGTTGATTCGACGCTTAATAGTGCCTTTGGACAGCGGCAAGTGTCTATTATTTATAATCCGCTCAATCAATATCATGTGATTATGGAAGTCGCTCCTGAATATTCACAAAGCTCTGAAGCTTTAAAAAATATTTACATAAGCGTTCCGCCTATTCCACCAGCGCTGACCGGAGCGCAAGTACCTTTATCCGCTTTTAGTTATTACGGAGTAACCAACACACCATTATCGGTAAATCATCAAGGTCAATTTCCAACGGGTACGCTGTCCTTTAATCTTAAGCCGGGTGTTTCTTTATCTAAGGCGACGCAAATTATAAATGAAACCATGTCCAGTTTAGGTGTGCCGGCCTCTATGCACGGAAGTTTTCAAGGTACGGCTAAGGCTTTTGAGCAATCGTTAAAGAATCAACCTTGGCTGATATTGGCGGCCTTGGTTTCTATCTATATTGTGCTAGGTATTTTGTATGAGAGTTATGTGCATCCCTTAACCATATTGTCTACCTTACCTTCTGCCGGAGTAGGTGCTATTTTAGCGCTGTTACTCTGTGAAACTGAATTCAGTATTATTGCCATGATAGGCGTCATTCTACTGATAGGTATTGTTAAAAAGAATGCCATTATGATGATCGATTTTGCCTTACATGCTGAGCGTACACTGGGCATGAATCCTGAGACAGCTATCTTTACTGCGTGTACTAAGCGATTTAGGCCGATTATGATGACCACCTTTGCGGCTTTACTAGCGGCCTTGCCATTGGCCTTCGGTACAGGCTATGGCGCAGAATTACGTAAACCTTTAGGTATTGCAATTGTGGGTGGCTTGTTGTTGAGTCAGCTCTTAACCTTATATACCACGCCGATTGTGTATTTGTATCTAGATCGTTTTCAAACGTGGTGTAGGCACCGCTTTAAGCCGTTATCTAGCCCTATAGACAGTCTTTGATGCTACTTATGAACCATTGCCAAAAGTTAAATAATCAGTGTACTTGGAGTAAAACAGCTTCAGCTGTTTTAAAATGCTGAGCTGAAGTTTTGTAGGGTGGATAAGCGCTAGCGCATCCACCTCATTGTCGCGATCGCCAATGGATATTGTCGATCACAACGCCTCTTATTTAACTATGTTTTGGTGGATGCGCGTTGCTTATCCACCCTACAGTGCTGACAGTCTTTGATACTACCTATGAACTTAACCTTTTTTAAATCTCTTATGACCCTGTCTTTATTTCGCTTATTGATGCCTTACAGCTTATTAGTGTTGAGTGCTTGTACTGTAGGGCCTAATTACGTGCTACCTACGACCACTGTTCCTGAAAGCTACAAAGAAATTAAGGGTTGGAAACAGGCTCAACCCCAAGACGACATCTTACCCGACCACTGGTGGGAGATTTTTCATGATGCAAAACTGAGTGCTTTAGAAGAGCAGGTCAATAAGGCCAACCAATCGATTATTCAGGCTGAAGCTCAATACAAACAAGCACAGACTATGGTGCAAGGCGCAGCTGCCGCCTATTTTCCTACCGCACAAGCCTCAGCTAGCGTTAATCGTTTTCGAGCAGCAAGTGGCCAAAACGTTGCAGTTAATGGTGTTAAGTATTTATTTGGTTCTGTGATTAGTGCAGCATGGGCGCCTGATTTATGGGGTAGTGTGCGTAGGCAAGTGGAGTCTAGTGAAGATAGTGCGCAAGCGAGTGCTGCAACCTTACAAGCCTTACGCTTGACCACACAAGCCGCCTTGGCACAAAGCTATTTTCAATTGCGAGCCTTGGATGCACAAATCAAGCTCATGAATGATACCTTGGCGGCCTATGATAAATCCTTATTGATTACTAAAAATAGATATATTGCCGGTGTAGCGGCTAAGTCAGATCTCGTCTTAGCAGAAACCCAGCTTGAATCTACTCGCGCACAAATGCTTAATTTAGGCATCCTGCGTGCTCAACTAGAACATGCGATTGCTGTGTTGATCGGTAAAGCGCCAGCCGAACTCAACATTGAAGTTGCCGCCTTTGATACGACTATACCTACAATACCTAGTCATCTTCCTTCGCAATTGCTAGAGCGCAGGCCCGACGTGGCAGCGGCTGAACGTGCTGCCGCAGCAGCTAATGCGCAAATTGGTGTTGCCAAAGCGGCTTATTTCCCAAATTTAAATCTTGCTGTGTCTAATGGCCAACAGGCTAATATTCTCAGTAATTTGATGACCACGGGTGCGCGTTATTGGGCCTTGGGTCCTGCTGGATTAGCCATACCTTTATTTGATGGTGGAGCCCGTAGCGCCCAGTTACAACAAACAATAGACGTTTATGATGCCAGTGTTGCCGGTTACAGGCAGGCGGTATTAGTAAGCTTTCAGCAAGTAGAAGATAATCTGGCGGCGTTAAGAATTTTGGAAGAAGAAGTACAGGTTCAAAATAAAGCCGTAGCCTCTGCACATAAAGCAGTGGTGCTCACTACTAACCAATATCAAGCGGGTACGGTCAGTTATTTAAATGTCATCGTTAATCAAACGACTGCGCTTTCTAACGATATCACGGCAGTAAATCTCCAAAGCCAACGTTTGGTAGCGGCGGTGCAATTAGCCAAAGCTTTGGGTGGTGGTTGGAGTAGTAAAGCTTTACCGACCAGAGATCAGGCCGGTGGAGAGGTCAAGTGGTCACAGTTTTTGCCTGTGCCGATTGTTGATAAAGATTAAATTTCTAATAACAAAACTGATATTACGCAGTAACGTTGTTTTATTCTCGTTTGCCGCGCTGAGCACCGCAGGTTTTGTTGGGATTAGCCCGAAGGGGCGCGGCATGAATGCCGCGCGTCGGTCGGAGGGCAGGACGCCCTCTGTACCGACCCCCGACAAAACCGAGGAGCGCAGGAAGCAGCGGCAATCGAGCCGCCTTTTCTTTGGATACTTTCTTTTGGCGGAGCAAAAGAAAGTATCTCGCCTTCGGGTGCGAATACCCGATTAACACATCGTCGCGTTAGCGACCTCATTATTTG
>CAMDOP010000245.1 GCA_945903675.1 Crenothrix polyspora | reverse complement strand
ATCAGGCGAAAGATGACTTGGATTTGGCGGGGATCATTAAAAAGTCGATGGGGAAACCGGATCCCGATAGCTCATTAACCGATTTTGAATGGTTTAAAATGGCAAAATTTTATTATCAAAAAATGAAAATATTAAAACCTTTGAGTATTTGTAAAATACTCACCGACAAACAAGCCTTTTATGATCATATTGTCTTGATGCAATTGTTCAAAAACGACAAAAAACCTAGTAGAGCCTTCTTGTTGCTGTTGCAAAAATATTGCTCAAAAGACGTCGTCAACAAAGCCAGTAAATTGACTCAAAAACGCATACATCATCGAGCGGATATAGATGTGGACGTGTTATACAACAGTCCAAAACTCTATGCTTGGGTGAAAGGCTTCATAAAATCGATTAACGCCCATAGTGCCGAGTTTGATCCTTTGTTATTGGATTGTTTATTTGCTTAATAAGCTCCTATAATCGTCATAAATTTATTCAAACATAAACGATATGAATACAACCGAAAAAACTACTGCTTCGATAACACTGTTTGAACCTGATGATGCTAAGTACTTAAAATGGGTTAATGAACATCCAGAGGGCTTTGTATTAACTTCTAACAAAAGTTTATATCCTAAGTTCACTGTCATTCATAAAGCCACTTGCGATAAAATAAAAATTCTTAAAGCGCCTGCGAAACCGGGTGGCTTTACAGAAAGGGATTACATTAAAGTATATTCCACAAACTTAACTGACTTAAATACCTGGGTACTTCAAAAAAGGGTTAATGGAAGTTCCAGAAAATGCAGTCTTTGTTTTTAATACAAAATTATGACAAACCATGAAATGATTGCCTTTGCAGTTAAAGCTCACCGACAAAAAGAACTCACGACGCACCAAATAAAGGAAATTGTGCTAAAAACATTTCCAAACTTTACAGAGGGAAGCATGCTACCTAATGATCATGGCGCTGGAAACAAATGCCCGTGCCCCTGCGCAGGCACATATAGTCGAATTTTTGACCGAATTGAACGTGGAAAATATCTAGTCCTTTAAACATCTAACCATAATCTGAAACGGCCTAATTACAGAAGACAGTTTATAAGTCTGTATATATGATTTTGGATAATATATTTGCTGTTTTTATCAAGCTTTCTCAGGCTTCACCTGACTAGCTTTACGTTAGGAGTATCCATTGCCTTACAATAACTGTCCAAAATGCGGAACTATAAAGCATCAACTTATGGCATGTCGAAATTGTGGCCACACTAACTCAAAAGATATTTTTGAACTTTCATCAACTACGGTTAGAGTCCAATTGATTAAAAATAAGCCTGAAAATAAATACTGGTCAGTTGGTCAAGTACCAAAATGGGTTTCAGATATGATACATATCGGCTATACATGGCACAGTGACCGGACTCCTTGGAAAAGAAGAATATTTATTATCTCTATGCCTTTTAAATCACCTGCTGCTCCTCTAGTTGCACTAGGTGCATTAAGAAAAGATTTAGAAAAACCGAACGCAAATAATATTGACGGCCATTTTGATTTATTAAAACGTGCTCGAGATATTTACCTTGAAGACCCAAATAACTCCCAAATTTTAGTTAAAGACAAAAACAATAAAAAATGGAAATTCTTCAAAGCTATAAATCAAGAAAACCAGATTGTTGTGATTGATGCAAAATATAAAAATGAAACCAAAAAAAATGGCCGGATTATTGATAACCCCAATGGGCCTGAAATAAGAACAATCATGAAAGACTATGCGAAATATTGGCGTCTTAATGGAGAACCTGTTATTGAAACAGTCAAAACGGATAATAAATTAAATATAGACAAGTATTTATTAGTACCAAATTGTCATGGAGAAATTTTTGATAAAAATTTAATTTGTTCTTATAACAGCCTATTACTCTTCGGTGAGTCTGAAGGGTTGAACACCAAATATATGCAAGAAATTTTCAATGTTGGTTTTTATAATGATAATTTTGATGTGAGCCTAGGGAATCTATTAACATTACACGCTAAAACTAATAATGTACGAAGAATATCTTATTGCAATCAAATTAATAACAATCAAATTTCCAATTATAAGTTAGTCATAGCGGATGGATCAAAAGCTATATTGGATTCTTTAGAACAATTCAAAGACTCAGATTTAATAGGATTTTATAGTAGGGATGAAGATTTAGCACTTTTAGCAAATAAGATTGAAGAAATAAAACGTTATTACACGTCGCTTGATACCTCCCGCTACTTTACTAATCGAAATCCTTTTATTACTAATTTCGGATTGCAAAGGCGTTAATAGATGAAAAACGATGATTTTTTTAATTTCCTTGAAAATACAAAATTTCAAATAACAAAATACTCTATTGAATCAAATTTATTAAAAAACATTAGGTTCTGTTTAAGAAACATCTATTCAGTACTTTTAGATACTGAAGAAGTGAATTCAATAACTGCAATATTTCGACTAGAACTGCTTAAACTCCAATCTTCTCCATTCTCACCATCGCTTGAGACTTTTGAAAGTTTTGCCTTAAGTGATTTTGAAAGAAATAGTAAAAAATGGGGCAGCGATTTTTCAGCTAATTGTGTTCAACTCGAAAAGTCTATCAATGCGTTCAACCAAAATATATCACCCTTATTAGCTAAATTATTAGAGGTGGTTACAAAAGAAGTAGAAACATATGCGCTTAATCAATTGAGAATATGGTGCTACAAAAGAGACCAGCAATTATATATTGACGCATTTAGTGAACTAAACTTACAACTAACTGAAAAGAATTTTATATCTTCTTTAGCAGAATATAAGAGATCCGATTTATTCGAAATTCTAATACGTATAGGACCTTTAAGATCACAAGGCTGGTCAAAAACTCCATTATCAATATTGTCCGCTCCAAAATACAAAAAACTTCTTAGGTTTTGCTGGAGTCACACTTCAGATGAAGAAACCTTTGGTTTAGAGCCGGTAACAGGTGCCCCCGATTTTTTAAATTACTTTACCACTAATGAAGAGCTGTCTATAAAAAATGTTCATTTTGAAAACGTTACTAATTATGAAATAACTTTCGAAGATCAAGATGACTTTAAGTTTTTAGTAGACAGACCTATAACAAATAATCAAACCTGTTCGTCATCTGTTTTAATAGAATTTCCTGGACAAAAAGGTGTCCTATTAACGCTCGGCTCTCATCAACTGATTTTTAATCAAAGAAAAATATTTAAAGAAAAGCCTGCAAAAGAAATTGAACAAGGTGATTTCTTAGTATTAAACAACATCCAAGCAGATTTAGGCAGTAGCAATATTTTTAACCAAAGATATAAGTTTTCTTCAATTTGGAAAAAAGCATTACAAGATAAATACATTAACTCCCCAGATGAGCTCATGGAGAACTTAAAAAAATCTGGTGTTTATTTGCTAGACTTGCATGGTGCAATAAAAAGGTGGATACAACCAGATAATGAAGTGATATCAGCCCCGCAAAACAAGAAACATTTTGAGCTACTATTTAATAACATCTTTAATGTTAATCCTGCTCCTTTGAAGTGGCAAAAAGCTTGGCATGAGATTATGCATTCAAGAGTTAATGCAATACAAGAAGGTCGAATTGAGCATTCAATTTTAAATGAGCAAGTTCTTCAAGAACTAGAAAAAAGAAAAGAAGAATTACATGAAAAATGTTTAAAAGGTGATTTTTTTAACGAACTAATCACTTCAGAAGTTGGGATATTTGGAACCATTAGTTTTTATCCCGTCATTACCGTTTCATCAGGCTTCCAAACACCTAAAGATAAATTAGAACACATAAATTCAATTTCAGATCTAGAACCTTATCGTTCAGAACTGTAATGTATCCATGAAACTTATACCTTCTTACATAGATGACTCATCCCCACCCGGTGAAAAGCTCGTTTTTTCAAGTCTGCAAAACAGTAACTACGATTGGATAGCACTTCACTCTCTTGATCTATCCCCATTTAATAATGATAGAAGAACTGAAATAGACTTTGTCATTATAATGCCCAAATATGGAATTTTTTGTATTGAAGTTAAATCGCAAAGAAATATTTATTTTGACGGAAATCAGTGGCAACCAACTAGTTTAAAGAAGTCGCCTTTCAAACAAGCACTTGATGCAAGATTTGCATTTCGTAGAAGATTAGAAACGCACTTCAAAGCTAAATATACTCACATACCAGTTCTACATTGTTGTATATTTCCCCTATCACACTTTCAATTAGAGCCAAATATAAGTATTCATGAGTGTGAAGTAATTGATAAGCTTATTTTTGATTCTTGTAAAACAGCTGATGATTTCTGCAATAGATTGATCAAAATGTTTTTAAAAGGAATACAAATTGATCCTGCAATTAGTAAATTACAAAATCCACTTTCTAACGAAGTAACTCAAGATCTTGTAGAGTTTTGTTACCCAATCCGAAAAAGAAAACCTGAAAATTTTATTGAAATACAAAAAAGACACTCTGATCTTGAAAGTAAGCTGCTTCAACAACAAAAACCTGTATTGGATTTAGTTAATTATAACGACAGGGTTCTTGTCCAAGGCGGAGCAGGCACGGGTAAATCATTAATTGGTATAGAGATAGCAAAAAGGAAAGCTGAACAAGGGTTGCGAGTCGCATGCCTATGTTTTAATAAAATTATTGGTAAATGGTTGGAAAGTCAATTTATCACTTTTAACCAACCAAATTTAATAGCAGGAACGGTTCATAGTGTTTTGTTAAGACTGACTGAAGTGGTTATTCCCTCCGCTGCAAATCCAACTTGGTGGGAAGAAGATGCAATTGATTTAATAGAAGAAAAACTAACTGCACCAGATTTTACTTTAGTAACTGCTTTTGATTATATTGTTATAGATGAAGCGCAAGATATTTTAGCAAGACCTAAACTATGGAATTGCTTACAATTATTTATCGAAGGCGGATTAAAAACGGGGAATTTTTTAATTCTTGGTGATTTTATTAATCAATCATTAACCATCAACAATAACAATATAGAAGAAGAACTCAATGCGTTAAAACATAACACAACCCGCTGGTTCTTGACTGAAAACTGTCGAAATTATAAAGATATCGGCAAAGTTTCATTAACGTTATCAAATATAAACAGCAATACTTGGTTAGGATTTATGAGATCAGGTGGCTCAGTAGATGATTGGAGTATATATTCATATGTTAATGATTTGGAACAACTTACACAATTAAAAAACCTTATTCAATTATCACGTAATAATGGATACAAAAATAACGAAATCACTCTTTTGTCTTTTCGTTCAATTGAAAAAT
>CAMDOP010000244.1 GCA_945903675.1 Crenothrix polyspora | reverse complement strand
AAAGGTATCTTTCATCCCTTTAAGTAATGGGATGTTATAAGGATCAACAATCGTTAAATCAGTGATGGTCTGATGTTTATCAAACTCAAATACAGAGTTTAAAAAGCTCAGCAGCAGATCTTTAGAGTAGTCACTCGCAAACACTTTTTTAAAAGCAAAGTCTGTTTTAATATCAAGAAATTTCATGGGATTAAACTTAAGATGATCAAGGGCTTAATGTAGATTAACTATATCACAGTCGCGACATTCATAAATCATATTCTATTGGGTGCCTAGACAAGTAGTTAATTAGTCGCGTAGGTTGGGCTGCGTGCTTTTCGCAACCCAACATTATCGTGTGAAAATGTAGGGTTAACGATAGAGCCGTTAGCCCAACCTACTTGGCTATTTCGATAGCATAAGGTGGGCACAAACAGTATGAGTCCAACCTGCGTGACTAAGTATGTTTCTGTTGATTTCTGGTACACTACGCAAAACTTTAGGAGTACATCATGTCAACGTCATCTTTCGATACGCATGCGTTTTTCAATGAATTGAAAGGCGCTGGCTTTACTGAACAACAGGCGGAAGTAATCACTAAACTGCAAAAAACCACTATCACCACGACACTTGAACAAGCAAGGCACGATTACCAGTTGGATGATCTGACCACTAAACGTGATTTAAAAGAACTTGAGCTTAGACTTGAGTCACGCATTAAAGACACCGAACTTAAAATAGTTGAATCAAAAGCCGACTTAATCCGGTGGGTTGTAGGTGTTGGCGTACTTCAAACGGCGCTTATTACTGCGTTACTCATTAAATTAAGCGGTACTATTTAGCTTAATTATATTCATTCAGTCAAGTAAGGTGAGCAGCGTTTTTTTGCCCACCATTTCGATCACATAAGTTGGGCACAAACAGCATCTGCCAACATGACTTTCACACTAAATCATTTGTTATTTAAATTGTTACCAAGCAATAACATTAAGACTAATGCCATAGCCGTAGGGCTTGTAGTCGCTAGTATCATTAAATAATCCGAAGGTTTCAACTTGCTGTGCATCAGTAAAGCCTGCTGCGATTAAGTATTCATACAAAAATTGTTTATTCCAGCCAAAGAAATGAAAATCATGCGGGTCGGTTTGGCCGCCAAACATCATTCTCATGACATGAAACTTGACTTCAAAAGAGGCGTTAGGGTCAATAAAGGTATGGCAGAGGGTGTCTAAATCAGGAACGGACACATAAAATTTACCAGATGGCTTCAATATGCGTCTGATGCCTTTTAAGGTATCTAAAGCACTGGCTTGGGTAACGTGTTCAAAAACATGGCTCGCATAGATCTCAGAAAAACTATCCTCTTCAAACATGCTTAAGTCGCTAATATCACCGACAAAGTCCACACCCGGTTTTTCTGATATGTTTAGTATTTTCCAGCCTTCTTTAATAGTTACGCCACCGATATGCAGTTTCATTTTTGTTTGCTCTTTATATATAAAACCTAAGTGTAAGCCAAAGCAAGTCAATTTCGATTAGCTAAATAAGAGCTAAAAACACCTTCTAATTGACACTTTGCTTTTTAAGGAAATAGGTAGAATATATCCGTGGTCAAAGACCAGCAATTACGCAAAGCGTACAACAAAGTAGTAAAAAGTGATGTCGAAACTGTCTATGTTACAGTCCGCATCTGCTTTTAGTTAGTTACACCCTGCTGGGGTAACTTGATAATAATCAAACTAAAAGGAATAAAATCATGAATCCATTAACAGCTGGCTCATCAAATGCAAGTACTAGTATATTAAGTTCGCTTAGTACTAACCAGTCCAAAACAAATGATATCCAAACACAATTATCTACAAATAGGAAAATACTTGATCCTGCGCAACAAGGTGTGGTTACACGTTTAGGCTCGCAAGTAACTAGTTATGGTGCTGCGCACAATAACATTGCTAAAGCTCAAAATGTGATGAATGTTGCTCAAACAGGCTTGAAGTCAATCTCAAATTTGTTAACGCAAATGCAAGAGTTAGCTAATAAAGCTAATGATGCGACTATGACTACCGCTGATGCAGCAAAACTTAATCAAACTTTTACGTCTTTGTTAGCACAAGTACAATCTACAGCAACTAACACCAAAATTGACGGCACTGGTTTGATTCATAGTAATGCTAGTAATCTTGCTATACAAACGGGTCTAACGGTAACGGATTTAACGACTATAAACGCTGTAAAAGCAGATACTACTAGCTTAAGTATTTCCGCAGCGAGTATATCTACTAGCACAAACGCAGCTTTAGCTATTACTGCTTTAAAAGCTGCGTTAGATGGCGTGTCAACTAGTCAGTCAACTGTTGCTTCAGACCAAATTGCTTTAGAGACTCAGGACTCTTTAATTGGTTCTATTTCGCAAAATTTGCAAAACACCATTGATACTATTCAAAAACCTGATGCAGCGGCTTTGCAGATGGAATTGCAAAATACCAATAATCAGCAGTCTATGAATTATTATTTGATTAATCAAATGAATCAACAAGCGCAATCGGTATTAACTATTTTTAGATAATAATGATTTTAGGAGGGGGTACGCCCCCTCTTTTTTTAGGTAAATTATGTATAAAAAAAACCCCTTAGCTGCCTATAACGATATTAATGAAAACGTTTATGGCGCTGATTTTGAAAAAAAATGGTATGAATCAGTCATTATGATTCTACAACTCATACAAAAAAATCATTTTTCTCCAGTCGATGCCCATATTAAGTTAATAGAAGTATGTGATGGTTTGGCTTGGATACAAGAAAACCTTAATGAGCAATTAAACTCACAGCATAGAACCTTATTAAAAGGCATTTTTAGTAACAGCATTCAGATTGTTAATGGTGCTATACAAACTAAAAATATGGATTATTTGGATATCGTTATCGCTTCATTAAAAACGGTGATAGGTCCCTATAATGTTAAAACCGAAGAATAAAAACTGTTTTAAAAATCTTTAAGTGAATAAGTTTTAGTTTATAAACCTGTTAATTGCTTTAAGCACTTAAGACCGTATTTCTTTAAGTTAACTATGTGTTGCTTATAAAACTTAGTTTGCAATATCTTTAGCTATTAAACAGCTAAAGATGTTTTACACCCACTGAATTAAGCTTTTGACTATGTACTCCCTAGTTGCGTAAAAGACCAAGCTTTTGTTCTGTAGATTGTGGTTTATCGACCTATTTCATTAAGTCAATCTAACTCCCAGATAAGTTGTGTTCTTGAATAGTCAATCCTTTACACCATTCAAGCTGTCCTCCATTATTTTAGTTTATCTGCTTAAACCCTCAAAACTAACTGCATTAAAACTATCTGTTTGGGATGTTAGTTTTTATACCGCCATTGATAATAACCGCAAAACGATAATAAGAGCATATTGATGTCTTCTGTAACCCATCAAAATCTATTACTGCAACAAGCGACAGCTCTGCATCAAAAGGGCCAGTTGGATGCGGCTGAAACTATTTACCTAGCTTTGCTGCAAAGTTTTCCTGCACAGGCTAGTTTAATTACCAATATAGGCACTATCGCTTATCAGAAAGGCCAGTATGAAACAGCGCTTAATTGGCTAGATCAATCTTTACAGCTATCTTTTTATCAGCCGACAGCTTTGAATAGTCGTGGCAATGCTCTGGAAGCTTTAGATCGAATGCCTGAGGCCTTATCCAATTATGAGTGTGCTATCTCATTAGACCCTGCTTACGTACAAGCCCATTACAATAAAGCTAATTGTTTGCAAAAGTTGCATAACTTTGCAAAAGCCTTGCACAGTTATGATAAGGCCATTGCTCTTAAACCGGATTATGCAGAAGCTTTTTCTAATCGGGGTGTGGTACTTAATACCTTAAAACGTAGTGAGGAAGCATTAGCCAGTTATCAACAGGCTATCGAACTTAAGCCTAATTTTGCTGAGGCTTACTATAATCAAGGTAATGCACTGTTAAATTTAAAGCGTTATGAGGACGCTTTGTTAAGTTTCAATCAAGCCATCGTATTAAATTCAAATTACTTTGAAGCATTTATTAATCAGGCTCAGGCAAATGTGCTCTTAAGACAATTTGAGCAAGCACTGCTTAGTATTGAGCGCGCAATAGAGCTTAAACCCGATGATGCTCAAGGTTATTTTGATCGGGGTCAGATTTTATTTGAATTGAAGAGGTTGAAGGAGGCAGTGTTAAGTCATGGCCTAGCGATTGCCTTAAATTCTGAATTTGGATTTGCCTATTATCACCGTGGCAATGCATTGATCTTGTTAATGCGTCATGAAGAGGCACTACCTGATTTCGAGTGCGCACTTAATTTCAGCCCTGAACTACTGCACTTGCCGTTGTTAAGGTTAAGTTCCAGTATGCATTTGTGTAATTGGTGCGATTTTTCAAGTCATCTTGATGAAATAATTGAAAAAATAAGTGTGCATAATGAGCTGTCTATAGCCTTTGTGATGCAGGCATTTACTGATCAGTTAAGCATTCATAAGATAGTTGCGCAGGGTTTAATTGAGACATATTACCCTAATAATATAAAGCTATCTTCTATAGTGACTTATCCAATACATGAAAAAATACGTATTGCTTATATCTCTGCGGATTTTAATAATCATCCAGTGGCACATTTAACGGCCGAGCTGTATGACCTCCATAATAGATATCAATTTGAAATTATCGCATTTTCAATTGGACCTAATACTCAGGATGAGATGCGACAACGTTTTGAAGCATCTTTTGATAGTTTTTATGATGTACAAGCTTTTTCAGATGAGGAAGTTGCCTTATTTGCCAGAGTATTACAAATTGATATCGTTATAGATCTGACTGGGCATACATCATTTTGTAGGCCTGGGATATTTGCATTTCGCGCAGCACCTATACAAGTTAATTATTTGGGCTATCCCGGTACCTTAGGGGCTGATTATATGGATTATATTATTGCCGATAAAGTACTCATTCCAGAAGATAAACAACGTTATTATGTAGAGAAAGTGGTATATATGCCCAATACTTATATGGTGACTAATAGCCAACTTACGCTACCTAAAAATACTTTTACTAGAGAAATGTTAGGTTTGCCGGCATCGGGTTTTGTATTTTGTTGTTTTAACCAAAGCTACAAAATACTCCCAGATATTTTTAGTTGTTGGATGCGTATACTCAATCAGGTTGATGGTAGTGTTTTATGGTTGGCGCATAGTAATGCCACGGCCATTAAAAATTTAAAAGCCGAAGCTGTAAAGCAAGGTGTACAAGAACATAGGTTGATTTTTTCTGAGCGTATGCCTTCTATTGAAGAACACTTAAA
>CAMDOP010000243.1 GCA_945903675.1 Crenothrix polyspora | reverse complement strand
TTTTTGTTAATACTGAGTTTTTTACCTTTTACGGTGTAGCTAGTGCGATAACGGTTACAGCCGTCCGTGCCGACTGTCTTACCGTTATCAAAATCCAAGGAAACGACTGCTTCAGCTAAGGCGGCTTGATTATTCAGCGAACTTAAAATCCAACTGCTTTGATCCAAAGGATGTTTGCTAGCAGCGTGAATAGAAAAACTAAGGCATAACGATAAAACCAATAAAAAGACCTTGTTGTACATGATTTTTCCTTAAGGCAAGAAAGAGAAAAGAGCCAGTCGTTAATTATCTGTTACCGCGCCTTTTGAGGCGGAATTGACTAACTTCGCGTATTTTGCTAACACGCCGCGTGTATAACGGGGTGCGGGTTGTTTCCATACCGCTAAACGGCGTTGAATTTCTGCATCATCAACGTGCAATATCGGGTTTCCCCTGCTCGCCTTTCAGTCGATTAATCTCGTCACGAAGCTGTTGACGTTCAGTTAATAGCGTATTATTTTCTTTAACGACCAGCTCGATGAGGTTCAGTAGTTTTTTGACAAGTGCCAGTGACACGCTATCTTCGAGCTGCGCGATTTCTTGGTTAATGGCAATTATTTCAGCCTGTAAGTCTTGGATACTCAAGCAGGAAAGAGTCTGTTTTATTTGGCATTATGTCAAGATATTTCTGTAAATTTTATATTTACCGTAGTTTTTAAAGAATCGATGGGGTCAGTTTCGATTGATTTTGTAAAATGTATGTCCGGCTGCACTTGGACGATAGTGTCAGTAGGTCCCCTGGAAGCTACTGTCCGCTTTCCTTGGTGAATCGGACTGTTAGTTATTGGGAGCCTATGGCCGGTTTGGGTCGACAGCAGGCGATGAGAAAACAAAAATTTGCTCGTTGCGAGTGGCTGCTTTAATATGATTTTAAAGGGTTTTATGAGTAAAAATACCCGCCCTATAATTGTAAAATCAAAGATGCTCGTGCTCAAATAATCGCAAATGAAGAGTCAGTTTTGTTTTGCAAAAACCTGGCCGTGAAGGTGATTGATGCGTTGAGCCATAGGCTCAAAAATTTGCTTCATCATCGTGCGAGATTCTTCGGGTACATTGGCAGCCCGCAACTCGTTGGTCAATCCGGCGAATTGAGCCACCCAATGCTCGTAATGCCCCTCCATTACCTCAATCTCCAGCCACATATCGCGCTGTCTTTGCTCGTCGAGAATCGTTTGCAGCCCGCGCTCAAGCGTTGCCCCGTCAGTAAGCAGTTGGGCGACCGTTGCTTTGACTGAATCTGGCAACTCCGGCAAGTGACCGTAAGCGGTCTTTGCCTTCTTGCTTTCGGCTTCCGCCGCTTCCTCCATCAGCATACCGTAACGGTACAGACCTGGGTACTCGCGGCACAGGAAGGCAAGTTTTTCATCAGAAACCGTACTCCATAGCCATTGCAAATCCAGGATATGCCCGACCATTTTCTCCAGCAATGCAGCATTATCAACACCCTGTGCTTCCAGTTGGCGTACCCGCTGATCAATCGCGGCGGCGAGTTTGTGTTCTTTGTTAACAGTCCGTCCGCCGGGAACCTTAATTTTGCCAGAGGCAATGCCAGATGCGACCGTCTCCAAGATTTTGGCGTACCGAAAGAAGCCGGCATATTCCTCACACAAAGCATCCATCTCCGGGCCGGACGTGTTCATCATCAAATGGTGGAAATCGGACATATAATGAGCCATCTCTGGAAGTATCTCGACTTCAAGCAGTCCCAGCGCGTCAAGCTGTTTCATTTTCCTGTCAATGCGCGAGGCCATGCGCCGACGCTTTGCTGTTACAGACACGAAGGCACCCGCTCTGCGTTTTGCTTCAGCCATGTCACTGCGCTTTACCTATAGAAATGTCATCTGCCATGATTTTCCACCTGAAATAGGGGTTATGTGAATATTCGCCGGAAAATATACGCCAGTATTCACCAACTGCATAGCGCTGGTTATCAAGGCCTGGGCGCTCGGTTGAGACGCGTAAATAAGCAGCAATCGCCATAAATGCTCACAAAATAGTAAATTGGCTTTTTTTGTGGATAAAAATACAACATTTTGTAAAGTGTATTTTAGGGGTTCTTCCACAGGACCCCTATAAGGTATTTTTATCAATTAAGGTTGAAAATATAGTGTAAGTTATCCAGACCCAGATAAAAATTTGTTAGAGGTTAGGAGACCCACAACATTGGATAGCACAAAGGCCCTAGAACTTGGCGCAAAGATTCAAGAAATTCAGACACTGATGATTGCCTATGTCACAGATGGTCGGACGCCTGATCAGCCGCGAAGTTACAAGCAGCTTTATGATGAAGTCTACATTGACCTTGAAGAATCAAAATATGCAAATCCAAATCCACACAAATCGCTAGAAGTATTCTGGGCATTCTGCAAACTTCAGGAAATGACAACCTATGCAAGCCGGAGAGCATATGTTCAAGAAATCTACTCCGACATTCTGCTTGAGTTGAAGCGCATCCAGCGTCATGAGGCTTCATCAAAAAACTGGAAAAAAGCCAATGAGGTACTGGAAGATAATCTTAGTCCAATCAGAACACAGTGGCTAAAAGCAAAGAATTTTATTTATGCTCCCATACCTGATTTTGAAAATTCAATCAAAGAATCTATCAACTCTATTGAGTCTTGCCTTATGATTCTCTTGGAAGCACCAAATGGAACCTTGGGAAAAATAATCAAGAGCGCGGCACTAGACGCAGATATTGAGCGCCTAATAAGTCAAGCCTACGGCTTTGCAAGCAATAAAGATTTTGTAAGGCACGGCGGTACTGGCAGCTCTGGCATTGGCAAAGAAGAAGCGGAGTTCTTTCTTGAGTTTTCGGCAACTGCCATAGTTTACATTACCTCAAAGCTAAAGAAATAAAGAATGTCATCCAAAAAATCAATTAACTGGATCGTCAGTAATGGGTCGGGCGTTGACGCATGCGTTTCCAGATAGCTGTCGTTGATCTTGATGCCGTAATGACGGGCAACTCAGGCCATGAACTGCCAGTCCCGACTGGCCGCTTTATGGCAATGAATGTAGCAGAATGAAGTTCGACAATTTGCCAAAAGCAGCCAGTCATGTTCATGTCAACAGTATCAGCTCTAAAGATATTCAATTTCCATATAACGAACAAACTCTATGTGTTATTCAGCTAAGTACAGATTGATATAACTCGATTTTCAAGTTTTTTTAGCTTGACTTTGGAGATCACTGATAAATCAGGGCATTGCCACCATAAATATACATGGAAAACGCCATATACAAAAAAGCATTTATCGCTCTATCGCTTGGATTACCTGTATTTCTGGAAGTCAAGAATTAAAAACTTGAAGATCGAGTATAAAGATTTGTTATTAATTTTTGGTTACAATCAACCGATATTTCACTAGGTTCTGTTGACGTTTCAAAAAGAATAAATCAACGGGTTATCTCCATACCGTTAATAAATGGTGACATCCAGATGATACGCCGCCATTCTTGGCTTGTAAATAACGGCTATCCTTGCCGGAATTATGTTGAAAAAAATCGTGTTTTAAATTATCTAATTGAAAAGCATAGATTAAATTTTTAGACAAAACGTCACCAGAACCTAGCATTGATTATTAATGATTTATATGATGTGATTGAACCATTGTGTTTTTAACACTATAACAACAAATAAGACCCTGATCATAATAATACATATGAACTATCGACCTAAAATACTATTTATTTTTCCTTTATTACTAGGGCTGATATTTTACGGAGCAATGGGTTTTGCTCAGACACAAAATGCCACAGCAACAGTGCAGAGTAAATCTGCAAATCATGCTGGAAAAACAAGCTCTAGCAATATTCATATTGATGATATAGCAATAAAAATTTCTCCTGATTCTCAATCTGGAAGTTCGGTAATTTCAGAGACAGATCATAATAAATTTGTTTCAACACTTTCTCATGAAGTCACTGAAAAGGTTATAAACTGGTTTTTCTATGGAACTATAGCTTTATTTATTATATTAGGTACTGCTATATGGTCATCTATAAGCAGAATCATTGAAAATAGAGTGCAAAAATATACAGATAAACATATAGATAGCTTAGATAAAGAAAGGATTGAATCAATAAAATCAACGACAAAAGTAACAACAGAAGCCAATACAGGAATAGAAAATATAAAAAAAATATTAGAAAAGTTGCAGGATACTGGAAACACGCTTCAAAATAAACAAAATGAATTTCAAAGTAAAATCGACAATAATATTGAAAATAAAGAAAAAGAAATTATTGGTCTTGCTGAAAAAGCCGAATCGATTAAAGATAATCTAAGTTCAATTACGCAAAATTTTGAATCAAAAACTACAGATGAAATATTCAGACTTGAAAAGAAAATTAAAGCTTTAAAATTGATTGTTAATAAAATTGACAAAGATAGGCAGGCTGAAAGTCAGGTTATAGATGAATTAATCTTGAATTTAAATAGTGACAATGAAGAAGTTAAATATACTGCCACAGAGTTATTGCCCAAGTTTGATTTTGAATCAGAAAAAATAGTTGATGCTTTTGTAGAAATTTTGAAAAATAATCCAGACGAAACTTTTGAATTACTATTACTAATTGGATTAAGTGAATTAAGAGGTGAGAGTAATAAAATATTGGCTTATCTTAATGAGGCAGTAGATAATTTAAGCAACCCCAATATCCTTGCCATTATTGGCGCACTTGGTAATCTTGGTAATCTTTGCAAAACAAAAGAGTTAGAATCTATTGTCGATAAACTATTGGCAATTTTAAACGATGATCTTGATCACAAAGAGTTTGCAATTGAAATTACAGCATCGAGAATAAGAGGTGCTATAGCACTTGCACTATCCTGCTCTGGCTTTGAAATGGTAGCAGAAAAAGCAGTTCCACTATTAATAAAATTATTGATAGATGAAGATCAGGAAGTGCGTATAAATGCAGCTATTGCTCTAGGGGTAATCGGGAAGAAAGCCAAGAAAGCTAAGGACGCAATCCCAGCACTACGGAAACTGGAAAATGATGAGTATGCAGAAGTAAGAGGCGCAGCATCAGAGTCAATAGAAAAAATACAACAAACTGCATAAAAATGTAAATGATTACTTAACAAATAAAAGTCTATTTGCTAATGTTTGACCAGCCTCAGTAAAATATGGATAATTTATAAAATCATTAATTTCTGTTAATTGATTTGAAATTACATTGCATCGTTCATTCAAAAACTGAATGGCCGATGTTGAAATATCTTGTTTTATCAGCAATTCGAAAATCTGTTTAATGACGCAAAATACATA
>CAMDOP010000242.1 GCA_945903675.1 Crenothrix polyspora | reverse complement strand
TGATCCAAGCAGTTTTTTAATATCGGCCGTTTAACGAAACTACTTTATACATTTCACCCTCCTACCCCACCGGTTTTCCAACGCTTTACCATCAATTATCGCTACAAAATATCTTGAAACTAGCCAAGACTAAGGTCAACTATGTAGCTACTCACATTAACGGCTTTATTTAATGCTAGGACCAACATAAGACTATTACTTTAAGTCAATGTAAACGGAATTTATTGAAGCAACATGTACGCAAAACAAAAAAATCTGCATCTGTGATTTTCTTGCTTGAGTTGGATTAATAATAAAACCTGCTAGTATTGAAGTTAAGTATTTTATCGACTGACACGATAAGTTATGCCACATGCTTCCTTAAGAGATGGTCATTAAAGAATGGAGATAGTAATGAAGTTTATTGGATATTTAATTGCACTATCAGTGCTGATCTTTTCTGTTTCAAGTTACGCTGACTATACTGAGACAAATGGCAAAAAACAACTCGCCTCAGTTGAATCGACAGGTCTTGATACAGTATTAGATATCCCGTTGCGACTGGGAGGATTGGTTACAACACTTGTCGGTACCGGACTTTTTATTGGTACCAGCCCTTTTACAGGTTTAATGACGGCAATTCGTCCGCATAATGCCATACAAAAAACAGCTGAATATCTTGTTGTCAGGCCGGGCGTTTACACTTTCGTAAGACCTACAGGTGATTTTTATTATGATTCACGTCCCAATAATGAAAAATAATCCATTAGTTAATTAAATCCTCTTATATTCTAAAGTGCTCAATTTCAGTTTAATTTTTTATAGCTTATTTAACAACTACTGCCATAAATTAATACCAAACACTGACCGGATTTTTTCATGGGATTAAAAACAAGAATACAAGGTTTTGGACTGTCTTCAACTGTGATTGACGAAGATGAAAATTTACAAAAGCAGGACAATAGTATTGAAAAACCAAAACCCGACTTTGCACCACTATCTTTAAAAGTATTATCTTCTTTAGAGTTAGCTTTTAAAGAAAGCATACATTCCAAATTACTTGATATTCTTGATTTGTCACTCATCAGTGGTATTGAAGAAAAAGAAGCCAGAAAACAGATTAGAGCAGTCGCTCAAAAATTAATCGACGAAGAATCGATTCCCTTAAATACCCTGATTCGACATCAAATAATTAAAGAAATTGAAGATGACGTCTTGGGTCTTGGCCCTTTAGAAGCTTTACTTTATGATCCGACCATTAGTGACATCTTGGTTAATGGATACCGAAAAGTTTACGTTGAAAGATTTGGCAAGCTGGAATTAACACCGGTTAAATTTAACGATAACAATCATCTGATGAAAATAATCGATCGGATTGTATCCAGAATTGGTCGCCGGATTGATGAGTCGTCGCCCATGGTAGATGCTAGATTACTGGATGGTTCTCGGGTAAATGCCATTATCCCTCCTTTGGCGATAGATGGCCCCTCTTTATCCATCAGACGCTTTGCCGTTGACAAGATGGGGCTTGATGATTTGGTCACTCGCGATGCCTTAACTGACTATATGGCTGAGTTTCTTAAATTAACAACGCAATCCAAATTAAATATATTGATTTCTGGTGGTACGGGCTCTGGCAAAACAACCATGTTAAATGCCATCTCTAACTTTATTCCCAATAATGAAAGAGTCATTACCTTAGAAGACTCTGCAGAGTTACAGTTACAGCTACCTCATGTGTTGCGATTAGAAACTCGGCCCGCCAATATTGAAGGCAAGGGCGAAATTACCTTGCGTGATTTAGTCCGAAACAGCCTTAGAATGCGGCCAGATCGAATAGTTATCGGCGAAGTCAGAAGCGGAGAAGCTTTTGATATGTTGCAAGCGATGAATACCGGCCATGAAGGTTCGCTCACAACGGTTCATGCCAATAATGCCAGAGATGCCTTGTCACGGTTAGAAAACATGGTGTCTATGGCCGGACTGGATATGCCGGCTAAAGCCATTAGAAAACAAATTGCCTCAGCTATTCATATCATCATTCAGTTAAGCCGACTGGAGGATGGTAGTCGACGTATTATCAGTATTCAAGAAGTCGAAGGGATGGAAGGCGAAGTTATTACCTTGTCTGAAATATTTAAATTTGCAAGGCGCGGGGTGGATGAGAAAGGTGTCGTGTTAGGCCAATATTGTTCAACAGGCATTATCCCTAAGTGTATTTCTAATATGAAACAAAGAGGGCTTAAAACAGATTTGGCTATTTTTAGCCATAATATCGACTAGATAAGGAGAATAAGATGACCACTGATCTGGCTGAGTTATTTGTGGGCTTGGTTTTTTTAACAGTTTTTATGGCTTCACAAATAATCGTCTTGCCTAGCTTTGGCACCAGTCGGGCAGATGGCCGTAAATTACAACAGCGTTTGGAAAGCGTTATTCTTGAGCATGGTGAGGGCAATACTTCCATTGTAAAAGAAAAATACCTGAGCCGCCTAGGGCCTATTGAACGAAGCTTGGAGTATTTGCCGGGTATGGCCAGGTTAAAAATATTACTGGAGCAGGCTGGTAAACAGCAGATGGCTTACCGTTTTGCTTTAATGTCTATCCTCTTTTCAACAGCTATGGGGATTATCGCTTGGCTGTGTTTTTATCAATTGATTATTGCCTTAGGTACTTTTTTTGTGGTAGCGCTTTTACCCATTATTTGGTTGAGAAAACAAAAAACCAAGCGTCTGGATCAGTTTGAAGAGCAATTGCCTGAAGCCCTGCAAATGATGTCCAGAGCCTTACGAACCGGATATTCCTTTTCTGAATGCATGAAAATAGTGTCTACCGAAATGAGTGCGCCTATCAGTCAAGAATTTGCAATGACCTATGAAGAAATCAATTACGGGCGCGATGTTGAGGTAGCCTTTGCATTAATGATTCAGCGCGTGCCCAGCTTAAGTTTAATTGCCATGAGTACAGCCATTATTATTCAGAAAGAGACAGGCGGTAATCTTTCAGAGGTTTTATTAAAAATCAGTGCCGTCTTAAATGGACGTTTTAAATTACAACGACGTATCAAAACATTATCGTCAGATGGTGTGTTTTCAGCTTGGATTATGTTGTTACTGCCGATAATTTTATTTGGGGTAATGAATATATTTAACCCAGAATACTTTTCTCCTGTTTATAAGTCACCCGATAGACTGAACATTCTTTATATTTTTTTAGGTTTAGAGCTCACTGCAGCTATTTGGATACGCTCTATTATTAACATTGATGCCTGAGGTAAAGTGAATGGATTTTTTAATACAATTATTTACCGGACTAATACACGACCAACAAGGAAAAGAATGGGTACTTATCGTAACAGTGTTTGTGGCAATTTTTATATTAGCTTTTGCGCTTATGTTGCTATTGGGTGATATTTTTGATCCGGTACGCACACGCTTTAAGAATGAAATAAATATAGATACCATGTCATTACTTGAATCAGATCTTTTAGCTGAAAAGCTAACTAAGCATACTAATGTCTTTCTCCCAACTAGTAAGGCGTTGTTACAAAAAGCGACAACCCGTCTACATTATGCCGGGTTTCATGGCAGAAACAGTGTATTACATTATTACGCATTGCGTATGTTGTTAATAATTTTATTACCCTTTGCTGTGTTGATAACAATGGCCTTAATACCGGCCATAAAGGGAGAAGTTATTTGGCTATTGGTCTTTGTAGCATTTGCCTTAGGTTATATGGGTCCCAGTTTTACTTTGGACAAATTGATAAGTAACCGACAAAAGACTTTGCGTAGAGCTTTCCCTGACGCGCTTGATTTGTTAGTCATTTGTTCTGAGGCGGGTTTAAGTTTGGATGCGGCATTACAAAAAGTCGCGAGTGAAATTAATTTGAGTCAACCTGTGTTAGCTGATGAGCTAAATATTGTTATTGCCGAAAAAAGAGCGGGTGTTGAGCGAAATAAAGCCATGCAACGTCTAGTGGAAAGAACTGGCGTTGAAGATATCAGAGGTTTGGTTTCAACGCTTTCGCAAAGTATGCGTTTTGGTACCAGTATTGCCGAGGCCCTTAAGATTTATTCAGAAGAATTGAGGGATAAAAGAACGCAGACTGCAGAAGCAGTGGCCGCAAAAATTGGTACCAAGCTAATTTTTCCATTAACCTTCTGCTTATTACCGGCATTTTTGATGGTTGCCATGGCTCCAGCGGTGCTCTTATTTCAAAATATAGGATCCATGTAAATTTAAGTATTTAACAAGCTGTAAATAAATTAAAAATAATGTGCACCAATTTACGGGAAGTGAGATTATCTAATGAAACCAACAAAAAAACCTTTACACCTCGTTTTTGGGCTTATATTTAGCCTTCCATTATTAGCAGCCTGTAATTCGGGCAATCTAAAAGAGGCCGAGCTTACTAATAACCAACAAGAAACTGAAGAGCTCTTACAAAGTACAGGGCTTAAAGTCAGCTCGGTAGAGGATGCCGCTTTAAAAGCCGAAAAAGCGATACAGGAAGGTAAATTAGATTTAGCTCAACTTTATTATATAAAAGCCTATGATCTGGAACCCAATAATATTGAGGTTTTGCAAAAAATGGCGGATCTATACAGTGCGCTTAAAAAATATGAACTGGTGGAAGTCAGTTTAAATTTGATACTAAAGCAACAACCCAATGATGTAAAAATAATGGAGCAGTATGGCTTATTGCAACTCAAACAGGGGAAGTATCTTGAGGCAGAAAAAAAACTCATATTAATCGTAGCCAAGCAGCCTAGTTGGTCAGCCTATAATGGCTTGGGGATTATAGCCAATTTACAAAGTGATCCTCAAAAAGCGGAAAATTTTTTCAAACAGGCAGACAGGCTTTTACCCAACTCACCTGAATTGCTTAATAATATTGGTTTTTCATTGTATTGCGCTAACAAACTCACCGAGGCTGCATCTTATTATGATAAAGCCCTGCAAATTAATCCAGAGTTTAAAAAAGCACAGTATAACTATGCTTTGTTGCAGGCGCGCTCCAGCAATTATGAACAAGCCTATAGTGCCTTTACCAGTGTTTCTTCAGAAGCGGAAGCCAATAATAATATCGGCTATATCGCCATGATGAATGGTGATTATCTGGAAGCTAATCATTATTTGCAAGAGGCAATAAAAACAGCACCGCACTATTATAAAAAAGCCAATGACAATTTAATGCGGTTAGAGCTATTGGAGACCAATCAAGTGGATAAGTCCTCACTATGATTATTGGCGTTCAAAACCAAAGTTAACGAGTCGCTTGAGAGCCTAAAACTACAAATGACGGCTCTCAGATAATATTTTTACCCCCCCCCGT
>CAMDOP010000241.1 GCA_945903675.1 Crenothrix polyspora | reverse complement strand
GATCATCTTGATCTAAAAAACCGATATATTTCCCTCTTGCCTGTTTAAGTGCAGTATTACGAGCAGCAGCAACACCGGCATTTTTTTGTGCAATATAAATGACTCTTGAATCTTTTAAAAAAGGTCTGATGATATCTGCGCTGTTATCTTTTGAGCCATCATTTACAATCAGTAATTCAAAATTTTTATAGGTTTGGGCTAAAGCACTCTCAATTGCTTCTGAAAGATATTGAGAGCCATTGTAAACAGGTGTAACTATGCTGACTAAGGGATCAGACATGCTTAAATCTCCAGCCTATATAACGGTTATAAATCACTTGTAGCCAAAGCTTAATTTTTATTAGGGTCACAAGTTTTTTAGGTGAGATTACCAACGCTCGATTGAATAATTCTGTTAATTTTGTTCTCGTAGCTTCTTCAGAATAATTATCCTTTATAAAATGATATCCATTCGTTGATAGTTTTTTATAAAGTTGATTATCCTGGCTTAAGCGCAAAATAGACTCAGCAAAATCTAAGGATGTCTCTGCGATCAAAATGTTTACACCAACTGATAAGCCGAAGCCCTCCGCACCAATCCTTGTGGTTACGACAGGAAGTCCAAAACTTAGTGCCTCCCCTATTTTTCCCTTCATTCCTGCACCAAAGCGTAACGGTGCAATAGAAATATGAGCTTTACGATAACATTCATCGAGGTTTTCAATAAAACCTCGAATAAAAATCTTATCGGATTGTAAGGCTTGAACGGATTCTGGAGGATTAGGGCCAATGACCTCCAATGTAAAGTTTGAATTCATTTCCAATAAAAGCGGGAATATCTCATTGCAGAAATAGAGAATAGCGTCAACATTAGGTTCGTGTTTAAAGGATCCTACAAATAGTAGTTTAGTATAAGGTGGGGGAACTGGTATAAATTCAGGGATATGATGAATGTTGGGCAATAGTCCTATTTTTATGTTGGTAGCATCTTTTTTAAGAAGCAGTCCATCATCTTCAGTAACCGCAATAATAAAATCGGCTTGTCGATAGGTTGAAAGCTCTAGTTGTTTGACGGTTTCGGCATATTCAAAATCTGAAGGTTTTCCCGTTAGGACGGCCTTTGATAAAAGACGATTATAATGTATATCAACTGAATCAATTAAAATACGTGCCTTAGGTTGGTAATATCTAACAAAATCAATATACCTACGGACAGTGTGATAAAACTCAAAAATGATTAGATCAAACTGTTCATTTCCGAGCGTAGTTAAAACATCTGTCATTCCAAGATGGACATTGATAGCTTTTAGCTGTTCTAAGTAAGAATTTATAGTAGTTACACCCATTTCCTTATTTTGCCTTTCTAAGTTAAAAGGACATAAGGTAACTTGATGCGTTTCAGCCATAAGTTTTAACAAGGTATAAAACCTAAGCTCACCCGATGCTCGGTCTGGCATAGGAATATGGCTAGAAATAATTAATACTTTCATAGTTAATGAGATTTTGTTTATCAGGTTGCTTAACTGATTGAGGCACGTTTATAGGTTGTGCAGTAATGAGGTAATACATCGCTCACAATATTAATAAACTTTATTGCATTTAATACATCTTGCTGTACTTTTTCAATCGTTCCCATAATTGGAAAGGCACGCAAAATCTTATATGATGATTGGGCATAAAAGTAAATAAAAAATAGCATGATTTTTCATCCATATTGTTTTTAGAAATCAAGAAGAATGTAGGCGACCAGAGGCTTTGCATGTTTATTTCAGGCCTAATTTGCGTGATACAACACCCCATTGATATGCATGCCAAGCTTTAGAACTAACTGGTAATCCATGCCAATGCCAAAGTATTCGCCTTGGTGAAATGTGTCCATTTCGCAACTGATTAAGTAGTTTTATAAAATCTGAAAGTGAATCAATTAGTTCTTTCAATTTATGTTGCCGTGACACGAGATGCTCAAATGCAATGTCCGAAACGCCTTGCCAGAAATAACGACGTATAACCCATGTTGGCGTGATACGTATTTCAGGAATTATATGGAACAAACATGCTCCAGGAATGTATCTTACAATTTCTTTGTTTTGTGAGAGTCGATAGAAAAAAAACTTACCGTCATTAGACATAAGTGATTTGTCATCCCTACTGTATTCATAGCTAAATTCTCCATATAAATCAAATACATGCATTCTAATTGCCATATTCATTTCGACCGGAAAATCAGGAAATTGAATATCAATGGACGATTCCCCATAATTTTGTTGACCATAAACTTTAAGCATCCTGTCGATCAACCATTCAGGTTTTGGAAGCGTAAATTTCGGTATGATTTTTCCTGTGATAACCTGACACTCAGGGTGCTTCTCCAGATAGTTTGAAAAATCAACAAGCCAAGTATCAGTGAAATCTACATCATCATCAGTAAAAACGAGTATCTGTGACCGAGCGTTTTTAATTCCCGTGTTTCGAGCATAGTTTGCTCCCTGACGGATCTCATAAACAGTTATTACAGTAAGTTTCGAGCTTGCTTTGTATTCGGCAAGGATTTTGGGAGTCTCATCGGAAGAATTGTTATCAACTAAAATAATCTCTACATCCAAATTAGACTTTAATACATGAGACTCTAGACGATTAAGAAAATCACCTAGCTTTTGTGCGCGATTGAAAGTGCAAACGATGATGCTTATTTTCGGCATAGTATTTAGTGTTTCTGAAGCAAGACATGCATGCCTGCAATAGTTAGATCATCAAGACAAAGGTTTCGCCCCCGAAAACATTGAGGGTATTGAAGAACAGTATTTAGATGATTGAAATCAATATGTTCGTTATATTTAATAATATTGCAATCAGTGCGATGCCATAATTCTCGAAATTGCTGAGGTCGCCAGCGATTAAGCGGTTGCAATGCTTCCATTTTCTGTCCGAGGTCATTCAGACCTAAGGCTTTAAGTTTTGACTGGATAAGATCGTCGGAAAACAGAAATTGAGGATAAGGCATATTGAAGCTGAATGCATGAAGTCCTAAAGGACTGGCGTAGAGTGGATTAAAATCTAGCCAGATAAATCCACCTGGCCGTAAAATCCGAAGCATCTCATTAAATGCAAGTGCGGGGTCAGGAATATGTTCGAAAGCGTTAAATGAGAAAATGAAGTCAAAGCTTGAATCACTCAACGGTATGGGTTTACCAAGATCAGCGTGGATGAAATTTTGCTCGCGTGCACGACTGTCTCGCCAATCCTGATAATCCAGCAATGTAACGTGATGCCCATAGATAGAGAGAGCTGCACCTGACATTCCATCGCCACAGGCGATTTCTAAAATATCTTTACCAGCCTCACGAAATGGCTCGAACGTGAGAAATGACAAGGCTCGTTCAAAGGCGCGGCGGCCCGTACTGTAAGCATCAAAGTGATAAGGTGGCCACCATTGCTGGAGTTTGTAATGGCCTTGGAGTCGGTTAAATTCTGCTTCGCCTAAAGTGACAGGGTTGCGTGGATCAGATAATACTCCACTTACCTTGACTGGCAGGCCAGCTTTGTAGCGTTTGACATAACGGCAGTATAGATTGGGTGCAGATATTCGTGCCCATTGTTTTAAATTGGAGATAGATATCATGTCTGATTTACCTACGAATTAAGAGAGCCAATATTCCAACTGGCATCTAACTGGAATAATCCAAGGTCTTGCAACCGAGCTATCGAATAGTCATCCGAGAAAATCTGAAAATTTACCAGGTTGTTGGCTACAAATTTGACTTGTCCATCAACCATTCCGATCCAAAGCTTTAACGAGTAAGCGCCTGGTAAAACAGTCATTGATGGACAGGTCATTTCGAAAAAATGGCGGCCAATAGCAAAGTTTTTGGGGTTTAGGTAAGTTTCGTTTGCAGTTATTTGGACAAAATCACTGGTGTGTATTGATGCGAAGCACACCAAGTTTTTGATTGGTTGGAGCAAATTGAATTCAACTCGAATTTTGAGTGGTTGGTGATAAGCAATTTTTTCGATGTTAGCACCAGCATTATTCATCAGCTCAACCTTAATCAACTCAAATTCGTCGCTTTGTTCAATATGGGTCGCAGTGGCTTGTTGGTTTTTTATTTTGTCATTGCTTTGTTGGATAAATTTCGTACAAACCTCGTTAGATTTACCATCAATCGCTATTCGACCTTTGTCCAGCATAATCATACGCGTACAGATTTGTTCTAATTGTCGAATATTGTGTCCAACAATCAGAACAGTACGACCTTGGCGTTTTATGAGGTTTTCCATCCGGTTAAAGCACTTTCGCTGAAACGCTAAATCCCCCACCGCCAAAACTTCATCAACAATCAATATGTCCGCTTCCATACTCGTAGCAATGGAAAAGCCTAATTTAACGGTCATTCCTGAGCTATAGCGTTTTACCGGCGTATCTATAAATTGTTCCAGCTCAGAAAAATCAATGATCTCATCCAGTTTTTGCTGGATTATTTTTTTGGGGATTCCTAAAATAGCGCCGTTTAAAAAAATATTTTCCCGCCCAGTCATTTCCGGATTTACCCCGGCTCCGACTTCAATTAACGGTGCGATGCTACCACGCACAATGACTTTGCCTTTAGTCGGTTTGCTGATGTTGGCCAAATGTTTGAGTAAGGTGCTTTTTCCTGCGCCGTTATGGCCGATAATGCCGACCACCTCGCCCTCTTCAATCGTAAAATTGACATCATCTAAGGCTTTGAAGTCTTCTCGTTGCTGTATTGGTTTGCCGCCCAAACGTCTAAATGTATTAAGTACATTTTCTTTAAGGCTGGTGATATGTCCCAGTTGGTATTCTTTGGTTAAGTGATTAACTTCTATGATGGGCATGGTCGACTTATTTATTAATACAATTGATTTTAGAGGGTGCTTGACTGTTGTTATACTCAAAAAAGTTGGTTGTTAAATAACATCGGCAAACCAGTTTTCCGCGCGTTTAAAAAACAGATAGCTAAAGGGAAGTATAGTTAATGTCAGAATCAATCCAGGGTATAGTGCGTTAAAATCGGGCGGTAAATCTTTGAGTAATACCCGTTGAAAACTGTCGATAATTCCCGCCAGCGGGTTGAGTGTATAAAGGGTATAAAAATCATTTGACCATTTGCCAGCAGCCTGCTCTACAATTAATTTTTGATAGACTAGGCTAAGCGGGTACATAACTGGGGAGCCATACATTAACAAGGATAAAGCGATCGGCAAGGCTTGAGACATATCCCGATAATAAACATTAATTGCTGCACCAAAAAAACTGATGGTGAGGGCGACAATCATGGTGTAAAGAATAATGGCGGGAACCCATAAAGCATAAAGTGAGGGCAT
>CAMDOP010000240.1 GCA_945903675.1 Crenothrix polyspora | reverse complement strand
TCGGCAAGTATCGGTAAATCACCCGAGCCATTTAAAGGCTTTAAGGTGGGCGCCCACTGATAACCTAAAGCGGTCAGTAGCTTAGCAAAGAACTCATGTTGTCTTTGTAAGCGCGAAGAGGGATCTTTGTCTTTTTCTAGCTGGTTTTGTAATTGGAAAAAAGCTTGCCCTAAAGACTTGACTCTAATCCAAGGGGCGCGGGCTTCTGCAAAGACATCACCTTTTTCTACTGTGGTAGTAAGGCTTTCACGATAAGCCTCTTCCATACCCTGCCATTGTGCAAAAGTGTCTTTAAGATCACCTTCAAAAATCGCTGACAAATAGTGATGACTATAAAATTCGTTTTCGTTGTTAATGCCAGTCAGATCAAGAGCCATTAAATAGGTGTCCTTCAGTGATGTTCGGAGTAAAACTGCTTTTGCAAACCATGTTTTTTTTGTCTATTGGATTAGGCTTGCACTAGCGCTGCGATGATCTGGATGTACGGTTGATCTTCGGTGTTCATGGTTTCTTGTATCCATTGTCGATATTCTTCAAAGCGACTGCGGATAGCTTCGGTTTCGTCTTTATAGCGTTTATCTTTTACAGCGGCTATCTGAGCGCTAGTTTCATGAAACAAATCCATTTGTTTAACCTGTTTATGCTCTAAGGCTTCTAGCTTTGCCAACTGCGCATTTAATTTAGGCCGGTTTTCTGCTTCAAACGCTTTTCGATACTCAGTCATTTGCTGTTGAGTTTGCTTAACTACTTCAGGTAAATGCTGTTTAAGTTGTGCTAAATGGTTAGGCTCTCGACCTGCATTGGGTAAGCCTTGGCTTAAACCGGTGCGTTTAACTAGCGACTCTAATTCTTCTATGCCGGTAAATTTTCCATTCATAAAACGAATGCCTAACCAGTGTTTAATGACTGTCTGCCCCATTTGATTGGCGATTAAACTGTAGGTGATATAGATCACCTCACCCTTTTCAAGTGTACCTACAACTACCACCGGTGCTTGTTGACGCTTCAAACTACTGGCCATTTTATTATTAAGCCACTGGAACACAGGATGTTGTTCCCAGAGATAATGCACTAAGGGCCAACTTTGCTCAGATTGCCGACTTTCTTTAATCGCATCATCTATTGCTGATTTTTGTGCGGATAAAATAAAGCGTCCATCGGTAGGCCAAATCTCTTTACTTAACGATTTAAAGCGCTGTTCTAAGCTTGTTGGTGCAGTAAATTCAACACGCTGTAATGCTGCATTAGTGTCTAATTGGGTAATTCGATCACGGGATTCTTTTTCTTGTAGGCGTTTCAAGCCTTTAGATAAATAAGCAAAATCTGATTCAAATAAGCTGGGGATGCTGCCTATCTCTTGCAAAGGATCAGGCGCCGCTGGCGTATCAGTGGCAAACCAGTCTTCTGCAAACAGATCAAAATCTTTGGCTTTGATTTCCAGTTGTTGATTAAAAACCTCAGCCCCTAAACCCGATTCAATGGCTTTTGCGGTGATTGATTCTTCTTCATTGCTCTCATAAACGCCCATGAATACAGAAGGATCACCAATATTTTTTATGGCTTGTTCGTCTTTTTCAATGAGCACTTCTAAAATACGATTGTCACCTCTAACCTGTTCGCTATCACATTCAGTCATTAGATAAATGATATGCGGCGCTTGTTCTTGTCCGTAGCGATCAATACGCCCGTTACGTTGCTGAAAGACCATCAACGACCAGGGAATATCAAAATGCACCATACGATGACTTAAATAATGTAAGTTAATCCCTTCTGAAGCCACATCAGAACAAATTAATAAACGTACGGGCTTATTTTCTTGGCCAAACTCTTCTACGATCCTTTGTTGGTCAATATCGGATAGTGTTCCGTACAACACCTCCACTTGATTATCTTTAAGCTTTAAATCGCGGAGTAAATTGTCTTTAAGAAAGTTTAAGGTCTCAATGCGCTCAGTAAAAATCACTAAACGGTCTTTAGCCTCTTTAGGTTTCCAAGCCTTGCCTTCACTATTATCAGTCAGGGTGTTAAGTAATTTTTGATATTTAGAAAACTGGTTAAGATCAATCTTGGCTAATAAAGCATGTAAGGTGCTGAGTTGCTCTCTATCTTGTTGATAAGCGGGTTCTGTTTTTTGCTCTAAGGTTTTTAAACGGTTTTGGATGCTTTTTTGGCAGGCCGCAGGACTAGAAAACAAGGCTTTAATCAAGGTCGTTTTAAATAACATACCCGCAGAGCGCACTTGATCTAAGGTGGTAAATTGTATCGCCATTAAATAATCAAACGCGGCTTGTTCTATAGCACTCGCCTTGGACTTAATTTCTTCGGTAGTTCGCTCTTGAAATTCTGTTCTGACTTGATCAATGATGTCTTTTTTAAAGCGCCTTATCACCAGTCCTTTGTCGGCATAATCTTCTGCACTGTAATTTTCTGGATTAGCAATGGCAGTCGCATCTAGCATATTTAACAGACTGGCAAAGCTTTTAGCTCGACCATCATGAGGTGTAGCCGACAACATGATTAAAGTATCTGAACGAGTCGATAATAATCGCGCTAAACGTGCTCGTTGACTGCTGCCTGATCGCTCAGCCACGTTATGGGCTTCATCAATCACGATAATATCCCAATGGGCTTTTTCTAAGTAATTGCGGTATTCGACGCCTTGTTTTAAGGTATCCATCGATACAATAGCTTTATCAAAATACAAAAATGGATTGTGATTGGACGGAATTTGTTGTCTTACCCGTTGAATACCAACGGAATCTAAACGCGTTAACGGAATAGTAAAGCGATTCCAAAATTCCTTTTGAAATTGGGTGAGCATGGATTTAACTGCAACGACCAAAATGCGCTTACCTTTTCCACGGCGCATTAATTCAGAAACCAAAATACCGGCTTCTAAGGTTTTACCCAAACCCACTGCGTCAGCAATCAGAATACGTTGTCTGGGTTGATTAAATGCCTGTAAGGTCGGTTGCATTTGATAAGGCACCACATCCATTGCGGCTCGATGCCCAAGATATAGTTTGTTATCGGTAGGCGGCGTTTCTCTTAACAAGGCTTCTAAATACAAGCGGCTATCAATAAAACTATCCGAGGTATCGGCAACAAATTCGGTGTCTTCTGGCTTTAAAACATTAATGCTAGTACCAAAAGTCTTGTTATTATCCAATTCAGTTAAAAACAGGGCTTCTTTATCTCTGACTAACTCACTTAAGCCTATACAGGTTAATTGCTGCCCACCGCTATGCGTTGCATCAACCCTACGCACTAACCATTCTTCATTTCTTAATTCAATACGCATACCCGGCGCGATAAGGGAATGGTTCATGTGTTCATCCTTGGAAGGCTTAAGTTTAATTGCTCGGTAGTATAAAACTACTGTAATAAAACATGATGATTACAGTGTTAATGATTTACTACAATTGATGCTTAGTCAGTGTTTTTTAAAAATAAGCTATCTAACTGACTTTCATATTTTTCTTCAAGTATTAGGTAAATCATAAAGCTTTTTCCCACCCTGACTCCATTAGAATACTATGAGTTAGTTATGTTGCACCGCTTAATTCACAAATTCTAAACCATTAGTTATACACACTAAAATTACACCCCGTTGCCATCTTGAACATGTATAGATTTATCACCACACAACGCCGATATAATGTGTTCCGCTAATAATTTACCATGACTTAACTGCTCGATCTATATAGCCCTCATTGGTGGAATCAAACCTGCAGTCATCCACTATGTGATCGAAGATCTATGCTCCCCCAAAACTCTAGCCATCTTTTTTTGACTGCCAAAGAACTCAATAATATCCGTAAACAACTGCGCACCTAATATGACAGATGCTTTAGGTAGAATTAAACAATTTGATAAAAATCATCTTAGTTGGTTGTTTGAATTATGATGAACACAGAAATTTTCCATTTCCACAGAAAAGGCTACGCCAAGCAACTTTGCATTTGCAAGCGCCAGTACAATCATAAAAAATGGATCAAGTTCGGTAACTTCAAATTCATCAACAGCGTCATCTGCATGTTTTAGATTATTTCTTACTTCGTTAAGACAAGATATCCTCTTTTTAACATCATCACCTTTCCAACCAATAACTTCGAGCTCTGAAACTTTCTCAACTGCATTTTGTATTCCTCGTCGTCTACACATTGCACCAAAAATTTCTTCTGCCGCACCTGCCAGAGTTATAGCTTCGATATCTCTATTTTGCATATTTGCACGGATGGCTGCATCAAGCTGAATCATGGCAACATCAACCTTACTAACTTTACGACACAGAAGTTCTTTTTCCATTTTCTGACACCTACTCAATAAAATATTTTAAATTTCATTAAAAGGAAGTTTGAATAGTTTTGGAATATATGAAATTTTATCTGAAGAAGCTACGAGGGTATAAGTAGACCAATAATCTTTATTTTCATCATAAAAAGTTGCCAACAAAAATATAGAATCGAGTATTGATTCCTCTTCATTAATATGTTAATGACGTATGCCCTGATCAATATTACACGCTCTAGCGTAAACCCACTCATACACATATTCTTCGAGTTTACTGTACCGTAGTCTTTGAGCCGTCATACCTATATTTTTATAAAAGCTTACAACCTTTGCACAACTCTTTTGTAATAATTCATATGATAATATATTACCTTGATCTATTAATCTGATCGACTCAGCGTTTACCCATTCAAATAGTAGAATTAAATCACTATGATCCCAATTATTCCAATGAACTCCACCTATTTTTTCTCTCATTAATTACATACCACTTATAATAAAAAGCAATCTAGCCATTTTTTCAATTAAAAACAAAGTTTTCAACATCCAGAAAAGCAATCTTGTTGTATTTCTTTAAAAGCAGATTAATATCATCCTGCTCAACAATTGATACATTATTAAGCGTTGCCTGCTCTTTAGCTTTGGCATTGAATCGCTGGTTAGTGAGGCAAACTAGATCAAACTCCACACCAGGATGCCTTAGTTCATAAGAGGCCTTACCAGTCACTACATCTTTTATTGCATCCCAAGCTATATCTCTGCTATCAGAGACGGAACTTTTACATTGAATGAGTACACCTTTCTTGCCGTCGCTATTAAGTGCGACCACATCAACCCCATCATCACCCGAATCAGGCGTACGATATACAACGGAATAGCCCTGCGCTTGCCAAAGGGCTGCAGTCAATCCTTCCAAATATTTAGGTGAAATTGTTAAAACATAATCTAAGTTAATTACAGGATTGATAATCTTTTCATCCCCCAAGGGAACCATTCGAGAAATGTCGAAATCTGCTGAACTAATATC
>CAMDOP010000239.1 GCA_945903675.1 Crenothrix polyspora | reverse complement strand
CGATCCTTCACCTGCTACTACTTTTGCTCACTTAGATGCGACCGTGGTTTTATCACGTCAAATTGCTGAGTTAGGTATTTATCCTGCTATTGATCCTTTGGATTCAACCAGTCGTCAGCTCGATCCTTTAGTTATCGGACAAGAGCATTATGACGTAGCTCGTAGTGTTCAAGGTATTTTGCAACGTTACAAAGAATTGCGCGATATTATTGCGATTTTGGGTATGGATGAGTTATCTGAAGAAGATAAGTTAACCGTTTCAAGAGCTCGTAAAATGCAACGATTCTTATCTCAGCCATTCTTTGTTGCTGAAGTATTTACCGGTTCACCAGGTAAGTATGTGTCGTTAAAAGACACCATCGCTGGCTTTAAAGGTATTATCAACGGCGATTACGATGCTATTCCAGAGCAAGCTTTTTATATGGTTGGTACCATAGAAGAAGTACTTGAGAAAGCTAAGACATTAAAAGGCTAAGGCAATTTCTCCCTATCTAGCGGTAGGGAGAAGTTTGAAACAGGTGAAGAAATGACTATGACCGTACATGTAGACATCGTAAGTGCAGAAAAAGAGATATTCTCTGGCTTAGCAGAAATGGTATTTGCTCCTGCTGAACTCGGTGAAGTAGGTATTTCGCCTCGCCATGCGCCCTTCATTACTCGGTTAAATCCTGGTGAAGTTAGGATTAAAGTGACAGAGACTGAAAGTCATCCGTTTTATATCTCAGGTGGCTATTTAGAAGTTCAGCCACATCTGGTCACTATTTTGGCGGATACTGCGATTCGTGCAAAAGATATTGATGAAGCTGCTGCGTTAGATGCTAAAGCTAGAGCTGAAGAAGCTTTGGCTGATAAAACGGGAAAGATTGATTATGCATCAGCACAAGCTCAATTGGCACAAGCTGTTATGCAATTAAGAACTTTAGATAGATTTAGAAAGCGTGGCGGTTAATAAAAGCATTCAGTTGTTATTAGCCAGCTAAAAGGCAATCTCATATTTTAAAGCCCGGTAACGTTAGTCACGCTATCGGGCTTTTTTGTTTAACAGGACACTCCATGAAGCTAACTACTACTACTATTATTCTTGCTGCCGGCAAAGGCACGCGCATGTGCTCTCAACTACCAAAAGTTTTACACCAAATAGCTAATCGATCACTGCTACAACATGTCTATGATATGTCTAGCCAATTAAAAAACAATACCATCAAAATTGTTTATGGTCATGGTGCGGACTTAGTCATGGATACCTTAAAAGATTTAGATGTAACTTGGATAGAGCAAAAGCAACAATTAGGTACGGGTCATGCTGTGCAGCAAGCCAATGATCAATTCTCAGATAGCGATACGGTATTAATATTATATGGAGATGTGCCTTTATTAAAATTGAGTACAGTAAAAGCCCTAATTAAAAATGTTAGTGATAAGTCTCTTGCCTTGTTAACAGTCACTCTTGAAGATCCTGCCGGATATGGCAGAATTGTTAGGGATTCTTTGGGTCAGGTTACAAAAATTGTTGAACAAAAAGATGCAACTCCTACTGAGCAATTAATTAAGGAAGGTAATACCGGTATCATGGCGGTACAAGGGTCGCAGTTAAAAAAGTGGTTGAGTCAATTAGGGAATAATAATGCGCAAGGTGAATATTATTTAACGGATATTATTGAAATGGCCGTTGCCGATGGCATGACTATCATCACCAGTCAGCCTTCATCCGTTGATGAAGTCTTGGGTGTTAATAATCGAATTCAGTTAAGTCATTTAGAGCGGGTATATCAGAGTGAGCAAGCAAATCTATTGATGGAACAAGGTGTTACCTTAATAGACCCTGCGCGTTTTGACCTTAGAGGAACGATTGATTCACTGGGTACAGATATTATTATTGATGTAAATGTTATTTTAGAAGGCAAAAATAGCATCGGTAATAATGTGCGTATAGGTGCTAATACCTATATCAATAATTCTATAATCGCCGATAATGTAGTCATTCTTGCGAACTGTATTATTGACAATGCCATCGTTGGACTAGGCAGCAAGATTGGTCCTTTTGCAAGATTACGTCCTGAGACGGTATTAGCTGAGCAAGTGCATATCGGCAATTTCGTAGAAATCAAAAAATCGACTATTGCTTCGGCTAGTAAAATTAATCACCTTAGTTATATTGGTGATGCAACGGTAGGCAGTCACGTTAATATAGGTGCTGGAACTATTACCTGTAACTATGATGGCGTTAATAAATTTAGAACCATCATTGAAGATGGCGCTTTTATTGGCTCAGATAGTCAATTAGTGGCTCCAGTGACTATTGGCAAAAATGCTACGATAGGTGCAGGATCAACTATTACCAAAGATAGTCCAGAGTATCAATTAACTTTAAGCAGAGCAAAGCAAGTATCTATTTCAGGTTGGCAACGTCCGGTTAAACAGGAAAAATAATAGGTGTGGAATTGTAGGTGGAATAGCGCAACGAAATATCGTACCCATATTATTGGAGGGCTTGAAGCGCCTAGAGTATCGTGGCTATGATTCAGCTGGTTTAGCGGTTATCAATGACGGCACTATCTTTCGAAAAAGAGAGTTAGGTAAAGTTAAGGGACTAGAAGATTTATTACAACTCGATCCTGTATTTGGAAATATAGGTATTGCCCATACACGATGGGCAACTCATGGAAAGCCAAGTACAGCAAATGCACATCCTCATCTAAGCCGAGACAAAGTTGCCGTCGTCCATAACGGTATCATTGAAAATCATGAGCAATTGCGACTATCACTTAAAGAAAGTGGCTATGAATTTACTTCAGAAACGGATACCGAAGTAATCGTACATCAAATTTATCAAGCCATGGAGTCTACTGATGGTTTTTTAAACGCCGTTAAACAGGCTATTAAATCATTAGACGGCGCTTATGCCTTGGGCATCATGAGTACAGTCGAGCCTGATACCTTGATCGTTTGCCGCAAAGGTAGTCCACTAGTCATAGGCGTGGGCATCGGTGAGTATTTTATCGCCTCCGATGTGGCCGCATTATTACCAGTGACGCAACGCTTTATTTTCTTAGAAGATGGTGACATAGCCTCAATCACTATTGATAACTTAGTAATTTATAATGGCGATGGTGATGTAGTCACTCGACCTATTAAGGAAAGCCAGTTAACAGCCGATTCAGTAGATAAGGGCGACTATCGTCATTATATGCTCAAAGAAATCTATGAGCAGCCTTTTGCTATTGCGCAAACGTTGGAAGGTCGATTTATTAATAATCGTCTAGAAGAAAGTGCTTTTGGGCACAATGCTTCTGAGGTATTTGATAATATAAAATCAGTGCAGATTTTAGCTTGTGGTACGAGTTATCATGCAGGACTCGTTGCGCGGTATTGGTTTGAAAAATTAGCCAGAGTTCCTTGTCAGATAGAAGTGGCCAGTGAATTCCGTTATAGGCACCCCGTTTTACTGCCTGATACCTTGATCGTTACTATATCCCAGTCGGGTGAAACAGCCGATACTTTAGCGGCCTTACAAGAAGCTAAAAAATTAGGCGCTAAATATTCCTTAGCTATTTGTAACGTGCCTGAAAGTTCACTGGTCAGAGAGTCTGATCTAGTTTTAATGACGCGCGCAGGCCCTGAGATTGGTGTGGCATCAACCAAAGCCTTTACCACACAATTAGCCACCTTGATGTTGTTGGTCATGGCTATAGGTAGACGCTTTGAAATGTCGGAACAAGTAGAGCAAAAAATTACCTCAGAATTATTTCGTCTACCAGGCAATATTGAAAAAGCACTGCAACTCAATGAAGAAATTAAAGTTTTAGCTGAGCAATTTTCAGAAAAACAACATGCTTTGTTTTTAGGAAGAGGATCGCATTATCCAATAGCGATGGAAGGGGCTTTGAAATTAAAGGAAATCTCTTATATCCATGCCGAAGCTTATCCTGCGGGTGAATTAAAGCATGGTCCTTTAGCCTTGATCGATGCCGATATGCCGGTTATTACAGTGGCGCCTAATAACAGTTTGTTAGAGAAATTAAAATCTAATATTCAGGAAGTCAGTGCGAGAGGCGGTCAGCTGATTGTTTTTATGGATGAAACTTTAGCGACAGCAAGTGATGTTAATGTGCAGATTGTAAAGATGCCACAAGTTGAAAATGAAATCTCACCGATTATTTACACCATACCTTTACAGCTATTGTCTTACCATGTCGCTGTGTTAAAAGGTACCGATGTTGATCAGCCTCGTAACTTAGCAAAATCAGTTACTGTGGAGTAGTCTGACTATATTTATTTAGAGCAGGACGCTATAGTATTTTCAGTGTCCTTCTCATCACTAGCATACTTGATATGAGCTCTATAATTATTAACGGCGTTACGTAGTTTTGCATTGGGTTCTGGTTGATTTTCCAGTGCATCAAAAAAGACCTGCGCATCATTTTTGCTTAAGTGTATCAATTTGTCTTTTTCAATAATAAGTTCTGCTTTTTCTAGCGCCGCCTGCACCAAGAACTGATTGAGTGTTGCTCCAGTAAGGTCAGCAGCAGTTATCAGGGTTTGTTTAATTTGTTCTGAAACTCTCGCGGTAATGCGTTCATTGCTTATAACAATCATGATGATTCCTTGGTGGTGACATAATGACGCCTTATATTAAGGGGGCATTATGTCACGTTAATCGCTGGGCTTTTTGATGAGTCACTAACTATCACGCATAAAAGGCAGTTGATGTTTACTTCACCACGTTAAGGTGAAATTGTAGGGTTAGTAGGGCATGAACGTAACGGGGGGGGTGCGAAAAAATCAACCGAACTCGAATTCTTTTGATAATTATAATTAATATATATACAATAATTCATGCTTAAGAAATTCACATGGTATGAAATTAAACGCGAAGCTAATTTAGCTAAACATAAACTTGATTTTGTTGATGCAGATTTGGTAATTGAGAGACCTTATAGACTCGATGTGCAAACTGAACGTAACGGTGAAATTCGTCAACAATCATTTGCTTATGTTTTTGATTTTCTAGTTGTTTTAACCGTTGTTTATATTCCGAACCATACAGCACATATTATCAGTTTCCGCCCAGCAAAACGTAGTGAAAGAGAGATCTATTATGAATGGCTCGAAAATGACTTTAATGAGTAGTAAAGAAATGAAGGTGTTACGCGACAATCAGTTATCAAAAACAGACCTAGCTTATTTACATCAGGCTCTTGTGACTAACATGGAGCCTGAAGAAGATGAGGATTCTCCTGATGCTTCTATTTTGATGCGACAAGAAATAGAAAAAAGAAGAGTGGGTCGTCCAGCAGGTGTTGCCAATAAAGAGCAAGTTGCTATCCGTTTAGATAAAGATATTTTAACCGCATTTAGAGC
>CAMDOP010000238.1 GCA_945903675.1 Crenothrix polyspora | reverse complement strand
AAATCGAGGAGCGCAGGAAGCAGCGGCAATCGAGCCGCCTTTTCTTTGGATACTTTCTTTTGGCGGAGCAAAAGAAAGTATCTCGCCTTCGGGTGCGAATACCCGATTAACACATCGTCGCGATAGCGACCTCATTATTTGTTTTTTTAAACCACTGCATGGCTGCGTAACATCAGTTATTAATAGGCGTTGTTCAGTCTTGTTCTCTAAAGCGCATAGTAAGACCTTGCAGGAAATTTCTAATAATTTGGTCGCCGCATTCGCGATAATTTTTATGACCTTTTTGTCTAAAAAAAGCACTCAGCTCGCCCTTTGATATTTTAAAGTCCGCTAGCTGTAAAGTACTTAGCATATCGTCTTCTTTAAAGTCTAAAGCGATTCTTAATTTTTTAAGTATGCTGTTATTGGTGAGTGGTAATTCTGCTGGCTTAGTTTGGCCGTGCGGAGTTTCTAGCACACCTCTTTTAAAGGTAATCAGTCCTTTCAAAAACGCATCCATACGCTCATTATCAAGTTCAATATAACCTTCTAGGTTATCTTTTTTGAGTAGGTGTAGTAACTCATCACGTTCGATCACGACATCATTTAAGGCAAATATTTCAATCATGGTTTGGTCGCTAAGCTCTAAAGCATAGCGGACTCGGCGTAATACATCGTTGTTAATCATAGTAGGTTTTACTCGAAGATGTTTTAAGGCACGATGTGAATCGTGGTTTGTTTTGTGTAATTTCCAAGCAGATTGTTAAATTAATGGCGGTGACCCGTAGGCCGGATAAGCAACGCGCACCCGGCATCAATGGTGGATGCGCTTTGCTTATCCACCCTACATAACTTGGAGTGCTGAGCTTTTACTATTGTTTTTTAAAACAGCTAAAGCTGTTTTACTCCAGGCACACAGCAATACTTACTTTGCACAAAGTGCAGAGTAGAGGAACAATAAGAAAGCTAATTAATCTCTTAGCAATTCATTAATCCCAGTCTTGCTGCGAGTTCTTTCATCAACTTGTTTGATAATAACTGCACAGTAAAGACTGTAACTGCCATCTGCTGAAGGTAAATTACCTGAAACAACCACAGAGCCCGCTGGAATACGACCAAAACT
Organism: Crenothrix polyspora; assembly: GCA_945903675.1. Lineage (GTDB taxonomy): Bacteria > Pseudomonadota > Gammaproteobacteria > Methylococcales > Methylomonadaceae > Methylobacter_C. Next base: position 4,269 of record CAMDOP010000238.1, on the reverse strand, counting down.
GACTTCACCAGTCATGCGGTTGAAAATTTTGGTGCTTTGGCCGATATAAACGCCCATGGAAATAACGCAGCCATCTTCAACAACAACGCCTTCTACGATTTCAGAACGAGCGCCAATAAAACAGTTGTCGCCAATAATAGTAGGGCCTGCTTGTAAAGGCTCTAATACACCACCGATACCTACACCGCCAGAAAGATGTACATTTTTACCAATTTGCGCACAAGAACCGACGGTAACCCAAGTATCAACCATGGTGCCGCTGTCTACATAAGCGCCGATATTCACGTAAGAAGGCATTAATATAGCGCCGGGTGCGATATATGAGCCGTGACGAGCAACTGCATTAGGTACAACGCGCACACCAGCTTTAGCGAAATCTTCTTCGGTGTAATTAGAATATTTGCATTCGACTTTATCGTAATAACGAGTATTGCCGCCATCCATCATGCGGTTTTCGTTGATTCTGAAGGATAAAAGGACTGCTTTTTTTAGCCATTGATGAGTCACCCAGTCGCCGTCGATTTTTTCAGCGACTCGTAACGCGCCTTGATCAAGCAGGTTAAGAGTTTCTGTAACGGCAGCGCGAATCTCTGCTGAAACATTGGCGGGTGTAAGATCTAGGCGTTGTTCAAAAGCTTCGTTAATAATGTTTTCAAGTTGTGACATGATTCTTCTTTATAGTGTGTTAAGGAAATTTTTAATACGATGAGCGGCTGTTATGCAGTCATCGAGTGGAGCAACTAAGGCAATTCTAACATGGTTGAGGCCAGGGTTGAGTCCTTGAAATTCACGGGACAAAAAACTACCGGGCAGCACGGTGATGTTTTCCCTAGCAAATAGCTGCTGGGCAAAGTCGGTATCTGAAATCCCCCTCAGTCCCCCTTTATCAAAGGGGGAGGCCGAAGGCTGGGGGATTTTTAGCCAGACATAAAATCCAGCGGCTGGTTTGTTAATAGTACAGACCTCTGCGAGTATAGCGATGAACGCGGCAAATTTTTCACGGTATAAGCGACGATTTTCGATAACATGCGCTTCATCCTGCCAAGCCTTAATGCTGGCATGTTGGGTAGGCAAAGGCATGGCGCAACCTTGATAAGTACGATATTGAAAATACTGATTTAATAGCTCAGCATCTCCTGCAACAAATCCTGAGCGTAAACCCGGCGCATTAGAACGCTTAGATAAGCTATGAAAAACCACGCAACGGTTAAAGTCATGATGGCCCATGTGGTAAGCCGTCTCTAGTAAACCAGCAGGTGGATTTTGTTCATCGTCATAGAGTTCGCTATAGCATTCATCGGAGGCGATGACAAAATCGTATTGTTCGGCTAAGTTAATGAGTTTTTCATGATCCGCAGAGCTCATTACCGCGCCACTCGGATTACCCGGTGAGCAGATATAAATAAGTTGGCAGCGTTGCCAAATGTCTACCGGCACAGCATCAAAATCAGGTAAATATCCTGACTCTTCAGTCGTATTTAAAAAGTAAGGTTCTGCCCCAGCTAATAATGCTGCACCTTCATAGATCTGATAAAAAGGATTAGGCATGATAACAATGGGTTTAGTGCTAGGATCAATTAAAAACTGAGCAAAGGAAAACAAAGCCTCGCGTGTGCCACTGACGGGTAAAATTTGAGTTTCAGGATTGATATCGACTGAAGGAATCTGAAAGCGTTGAGCTAACCAATCAGCAATGGCGCGTCTGAGCTCTACGATGCCTTTGGTGGTTGGGTAATTAGATAAACCCGAGATATGTTTTAACAAAGCCTCTTCAATAAAAGCTGGCGTTGTGTGAGTAGGCTCGCCTATTGATAGGACGATTGCTGACTTGTCGGCAGGCGGAACAATACCGGCTTTAAGTTGAGCTAATTTCTCAAAAGGATAGGGATGTAACTGTTTTAAATTAGGTGTCATGGCTGGTTACTCACGATAAAAAAGCTGTCTATTAACCGACAGGCGTTGGCGAGTCGGAAGATCAACATGAGTGACTACGCAACTACTTTGGTTTTGTAAGTGGAACAGATATCTTTTTTAATGGATCTTAGACAGTCGCACTTTAATCATTGCCGCTATTTTACCGTAAGTTTTTATCTTGGGCTTGGTCTTGTCATAATTATTTTAGTTGCTTGCCAAATGTGCAGGATAATTGGCCTTAATCGGTTCTAACGCAAGTTGAATTTCTTAACTGCTAGTAGTTATAGGATGTGCCGACGAAGGAGGCGCATCAATCGATGCAACTCTAATGATGCGCTTCGTTCCTCAGCGCATCCTATATTTTTAAATTCTAAATTCTAAATTCTAAATTTTAAATTCTGACGATACGCTGTAACGTAGCTTTAGTCTCGTTTGCCGCGCCGAGCACCGCAGGTTTTGTTGGGATTAGCCCGAAGGGGCGAGGCATGGATGCCGCGCGTCGGTAGGAGGGCAGGACGCCCTCTCTACCGACCCCCGACAAAACCGAGGAGCGCAGGAAGCAGCGGCAATCGAGCCGCCTTTTCTTTGGATACTTTCTTTTGGCGGAGCAAAAGAAAGTATCTCGCCTTCGGGTGCGAATACCCGATTAAAGCTATCGTCGCGATAGCGACCTCATTATTTGTTTTTTTTTAATAGATTGAATGGCTACTTCAACATCTGCGGTGCTAGTCGCGGCAAACGAGAGTAAGTCGACGTTACAAGTGATTAATTTTTGCATGACTGTTAGTTGAGTGTTTTAAGCCCATAGTAAACATATACTTAAAAAACCATGACTTTTTATTTTAGGCGGGGGCGTTATAAAGTAAAATACCCAGCTTTATAACGCTTCACTCTGTGAATCATCCACAAACTTCAAATAAAACATGAAAAATTACAAAATTGCAGTGTTAGCCGGTGACGGTATTGGCCCAGAAATTACTAAAGAAGCTATCAAGGTCCTTAAATTAATTGAACAGCGCAATGACGTTACTTTTGAATTAATGCCTGCAGCTTTCGGTGCTTGTGCTTATTTTGAATTTGGCGATGCTTTCCCACAAGCGACTATAGACATTTGTGACCAAGCCGATGCCATACTTAAAGGTACGATTGGTTTAAGTCATGAAGAATCTAAAAAAATACCTATCGATAAACAGCCAGAACGTGGTGCTTTATTACCGCTACGTCGCCGTTACAATACCTACGCTAACTTCCGTCCAGTTTTTTTACCGAAAGCCATTGCTCATTTTTCGCCGCTCAAAGCTGAAATCATCGGTGAAGGCATCGATATTATTATGGTGCGTGAACTGGTAGGCGGTCTGTATTTCGGTAATAAAGAATCTGGCATTAATGAGCAAGGTTTGCGTTATGTTAAAGAAACGCTGGAATATGATGAGTTGCAAATTAGCCGTATCTTGCATCAAGCCTTCAAATTAGCGCAAAAACGTAAGAAAATCCTGCATAACATTCATAAAAGTAATGTCTTAAAATCTAGTGTACTTTGGAATGAAATTCTTGATGAAGTGGCTGTTGAGTACCCTGATGTTGAAGTGATTCATCAACTGGTCGATTCTGCGGCAACTAATTTATGCCTAAGACCTACTCAATTTGATGTGATGGTCATGGAAAATATGTTCGGTGACATATTGAGTGATCAAGGCGGCGGTATTTTAGGTTCCTTAGGTCTAATGCCTTCTGCTTGTTTGGGTGATGATAAAGCGTACTATGAACCATCACATGGTTCTGCACCTGATATCGCCGGAAAAAACATTGCTAATCCGTATTCTATGATTGGTTCTGTTGCGATGATGTTAGAAAATAGTTTTGATATGGCCGAAGAAGCTAAAAATGTGTGGGCGGCTATGCAAGGTGTGTTTGCTGATGGTTATTCAACCGCTGATCTTTCTAAGCCCGGTACTGGCGTAAAAATGATTTCAACCGCTGAGTTTGGCGATAAAGTTGTTGAAAAATTAAGTTTGATGCCAAGGGTGTAAATATTATTTGATGTTACGCAGTAACGTTGTTTTATTCTCGTTTGCCGCGTCGAGCAGCGCTGGTTTTGTTGGGATTAGAACTGTAGATACTCTGTTCAAAGTCAAAGGTATTTACGTTCATTTTTCACTATACGGCCGAGACCGGAATTTTATAGAAACGTGTATTATCGAAAGGCTCGTCATTTTTCAACATCCCGTGAATTGCGTGAATTAATTTTCTCATAATGGCACAGACAGCCTGTAACGGTTTTTTGCCATTAGCCACAAGATGTTGGAAATAAGCCCTTACATGGGGGTCGTGTTGTTTGGCACTTAAAGCTGGCAT
>CAMDOP010000237.1 GCA_945903675.1 Crenothrix polyspora | reverse complement strand
AGAATACTTTCACAGTCTCTGTCACTAACCCGACCTTACGAACCAAGAACAGCTTAACGTTGCTTATCGAGCTCTTGCAAATGCTTTAACTTTTCTTTGATCTTGATTTCTAAGCCACGATCGACTGGCTGATAATAACGTGTTCCCGTCAGCTGTTCAGGAAAATAAGATTCACCCGCAGCATAAGCTTCTGGCTCATCATGCGCATAGCGATAAGCTTTACCATAATCGAGTGATTTCATAAGCGAAGTTGGCGCATTTCTTAAATGCACAGGCACTCCCAGACTTCCGCTTTGTTTAGCATCACGCATAGCGGCATTATAAGCCATATAAACCGCATTACTTTTAGGCGCACAAGCTAAGTAAACGACCGCCTGAGCCAAAGATAATTGACCTTCAGGACTACCCAAACGCTCCTGCGCTTCCCAGGCATTGATTGCGATTTGTAAGGCTCTAGGATCAGCATTACCTATATCTTCAGATGCCATGCGCACAATACGCCTTGCTAAATAAGCTAAATCACAACCACCATCCATCATCCGGCATAACCAATAAAGAGCCGCATCAGGTGAGCTACCTCTTACCGATTTATGCAATGCTGAAATCTGATTATAAAATTCTTCACCCTGATTATCAAAGCGTCTAACGCCACCGGATAACACTTCAAGAGCGCAAGTTTCATTAATGACTCGACTACCTTTAGCCGCCGCAAGCTCCACGGCAATTTCCAATAAATTGAGCAGCCTTCTCGCATCGCCATCCGCAGCTTGAGCAAATTGCTGTTTAATCTCATCGGAGATCTCAATATCTAAACCACCTAGGCCTCTATTTGAATCAGCCAAGGCTTTATCTAACACGCCACGTAAATCATCAGTCGTTAAGGCATTAAGGACATAAACACGGGCGCGTGATAACAAAGCATTATTGAGAGCAAAGGACGGATTTTCGGTCGTTGCACCCACAAAATAAACGGTACCATCTTCGACATGGGGCAGAAAAGCATCTTGTTGAGCTTTATTAAACCGATGTACTTCATCGACAAATAAAATAGTCTGCCTGAGCTGTTCTTGCTGAATTTTTTTAGCTTCAGAGACAGCCGCCCTGATTTCTTTTACGCCCGACAACACCGCAGAGATAGGCATAAACTCAGCATCAGAGTGTTGAGCAATGAGCCTTGCTAGCGTGGTTTTACCCGTACCAGGAGGCCCCCAGAAAATCATGGAATGTAAGCGCCCAGATAAAATAGACTCATAAAGCGGCTTGCCGGGCATCAGCATATGCTGTTGACCGACATAATCATCTAAAGATTTAGGCCGCATTCTATCGGCCAGAGGCTTGGTTAAATCATCAAACATAAAGACTGTAGAGTATGTAAAATTAAAAAGGTACAAGATTAAAGGCTTAGCACTTAAGTCGGGGCAGTATGAATAGTATATTCGCTCCTAAGCTCCAGATGACGCGCCACTACCCACAGTTAAGGCAAAAACAGCAAAGTCCTGGAGTGCAATAGCTTCAGCTATTGCCTTTTAAAACAGCTGAAGCTGTTTTACTCCAAACAACTAACTACTTAACTGTGGGCAGTGATAAATGAACCTTTGCTCATTCGCCTTGTACCTTTCGCCTAACTTACTGATCAGAAAAAACATCAGCACCTGCGGGTGCTTTAAATTCAAACACCGCAGGCTTTATGGGCGGATTTAGCACTACATTGGAGAAATAGATACGCGTTAGTTGACCGAAATTATCACTTAACTCCATACCTCCCAATACGCCTTTATTCAGGCCTATGACGATATATTTAAAACTACTTTCCTTGTTTTTGGGTAATAATCTGATCCAGAGTAAATCACCCTCTGCTCCTTGGTTCTCCATAATAAAATTATCTTCCAAGGAGATTTCACCACTTAATAGTAAAGCAGGTGTTGAGCCTACCGACTCATCGAGTGTTTTAACAGTAACTTGTTCCAAGTCAGCATCATAAAACCAAACCTTACCCGAAGTAGAGACTATTTGTTGCTGAAATGGCTTTAAATAATCCCATCGGAACTTTCCAGGCCGCTGCAAATAAAAAAGTCCTGAGCTGCTTTGATAAGGACTACCGGCTTCATTAATAAGCACTTGCTTGAAATCAGCCGTCAATGATTTTGATGATTTTAAAAAGGCTTGAAGTTTTTTAATCGGTTGATCGCTGGCATACGCGCCATGGCTAAACATAAAAAAACTCAAACAAAGCAAACGAACAAGGTTCATATTAATCATAACTACTCTTTTATAATTCATAGGGTTGGTGACTGACTTTTCTTAGGCTCTTCTTCATGTATTTCATCAAACCAAGGTTTATCATGCTCAAAAACACCCTGCCCACAGTCTGATAAAGTCGTAGGTTCAGAGCCTGAAATATAGGGATATTGTTTACTGTTTCCACAATTATCTCGGGTTAAGAGACCTGTTTCTGAATCAACCCACAATAACTTTACATTATCAGGAGCAATCAAACTGACGGCTTGGGTCGATATTTTCTGCATTAATGCCGTCCAAATAGGTAAAGCACCCGTTGCCCCAGTAAGTCCTATAGGCTTATTATCGTCACGTCCCACCCAAACAACTGACAAATAATCGCCGGTATAGCCTGCAAACCAACTATCTTTAGCATCATTCGTCGTCCCTGTTTTGCCCACCAAACCATAATCTTTAGGAAAAGAGTTATAGGCTGCATGTCCTGTACCCTCATGCATCACTTCTTGCAGCATAGTATTAACGATATAGGTTGCAGCAGGGTCTACGGCTTGTTTAACGTTCAGTGGGTAACTTTGCAATTGTTTACCATCCGCATCAACGACCGCTCTAATGCCTTTAATAGGCGTTGAAAACCCATCTCCAGCTAAGGTTTGATACATTTGCGTGACTTCTATAGGTGTTAATGACGCGGCACCTAATAATAATGACGGAAACAAATCTAATGATCGATTAACGCCCATATCTTTTATGGTTTTAGCGACGCTGGCCACACCAATATCCATACCTATGCGAACAGTAGCTAAATTATAAGATTTAGCTAAAGCGGTATGTAAAGCAACACTACCATGCTCTTTATGATCGTAATTCTTAGGTATCCAATCAACACCATTCTGACCTTTAACCACGATCGTTGAATCGTCAACATGGGTAGTAATCGTATATTTTTCAGGCGACTCTAAGGCCGTCAAATAAACAGCCGGTTTAATCAATGATCCTATAGGTCGCACTGCATCCAAAGCTCGATTAAAGCCACCCACTATATTCTCACGACCACTGGTTAAGGCCACAACCTCGCCACTATCACGACGCGTCACGATAACAGCGGCCTCAAGATTATCAGCATGAGGTAACTTATCCAATTGAGCTAACTTTAAGGCTATAGTGTTTTGCAATATATCCTGAGCTTGAGTATCTAGCGTGGTAAAAATTCTCAAGCCTTGCGAGGTTAAATCTTCCTCATGATATTCTTGACTTAATTGTCGTTTAACCAAATCCAGAAATCCTGGATAACGATTAGAAGAGTGCTGCGTACGCGCTATAACACTTAACGGTTTAGACTTAGCTACTTCAGCCTGACTATTACTGATATAACCTTCTGCTGCCATTTCGTCGAGAACTAAGTCACGTCGCTGTTGGGCACGATCAGGAAAGCGCCTAGGATCATATTCAGAAGGGCCACGCACCAAAGCTACTAATGAGGCGACCTGCTCTAAAGGTAGATCCTTTAAGGTACTACCAAAATAAAACTCACTGGCTAAACCAAAGCCATGTACAGAACTTGAGCCATTTTGCCCCAAATAAATTTCATTCAAATAAGCTTCAAGAATTTCATTTTTACCATAACGATATTCTAAAATAAACGCCATCAGAGCTTCTTTGGCTTTACGAGATAAACTACGCTCATTCGTTAAATAAAAGTTTTTTACTAACTGTTGAGTAATGGTACTACCACCTTGCACCATGCCACCGGCTAATACATTAGTCCATATTGCTCTAGCGATACCTTTAAGAGAAATGCCAAAATGCTGATAAAAATCACGATCTTCTGAAGCAAGCAGGCCTTTAATCAGAGCATCTGGCGCTTCTTCGAGCTTAATCAGTACTCGATCTTCTTTGACAGTAGGATAAAAGCTACCAATTTGCACAGGATCCATGCGAATAATATCCACATCTTGTGCTGTGGTAATATCCTTCATCGCGACAATACCTGCGGCAGAAAAGCTCACCTGCATCGCCACACTAGCCTGATGTTGATCCCAGAACACAAAGTCGCGTGTTTTCACCGTAACTTGCGTGCCGCCTTTAAAATAACTACCTTCCGCAGCAAGCGTTTTATCTTCTCGATAATGTAACATTTTTAACAGCGCTTCAAGCTTATCAAGGGTCATAGCATGACCCGTATAAAGCTCAACAGGGCTGGCATAAACGCGAGCAGGAACCGCCCAGCGCTTGCCTTCGAACTGTTTACGGACATTAAAGTCCAGATAACCCAGATAACTGAACAGCATAAAGCCCGCACCGACCACTAGAAGCAGAAACACGTTTCTTATTCTATGTGTGGTCGGCTTTTTTTTCGGCTCATTACTGTTATATCGATTACCGCGTCCGCTCATGTTTTCTGCCATAGCCATTTATAGTGTTATTAACTTCATTTATCATGCTTGCTTTTTGGCCCTATTATACATAAATCAGACGCAGCCGAAGTGATGGTAAAGCATTACAATCATCTGACCATAGTCGTTTAGGTCGAGCTAGATCTTTAACGTTGTCCGATATTTAAGTATGCAATGATGAAATGTCGGCGATTAAATCAAGCTCCATAGCTATTCAGCCATTGAAATATTAGGCACGAAAAGCTCTCGCTGGCTCTAGAGAACTGATAGTTTAAATCCACGCGAGGCGCGACTAAACCAGAATAAGCCGAGTTATTAGTTGAATCTAAGTGTTGAATCTGAAAATAACGTTCCCTATAGACTCCCAAATCATTTGCTGCAAACGAGTCTTTCATGTCTGATCTACTATTGTGTCAATGGGAAATGCCTAGCCAGAAATTTGATTCCTTAACAGCTGCTTCTTATACGTTAAGTTATACTTCTGTTTAAATTGATGTTTCTCGAGATCAAATTATTTATGAGTCGATTCCTGTATGAAAAAAGAGAAACTTTTGTACAAGATATTAAATAACAGACTGGAGTGCTACCTATGGCCAATACCTACCAAAACATTCTTACTCTAGAAGCTGGAAAAAGAGGCGGTAAACACTGTATAAGAGGTTTACGCATTACTGTTTATGATGTTCTGTCATGGTTGGCCGATGGTATGACCAGCGCTGAAATTATTGAAGACTTTCCAGA
>CAMDOP010000236.1 GCA_945903675.1 Crenothrix polyspora | reverse complement strand
CTTGTTCTTTAATGCTAGATACTGGCAACTATACCAATACTCATGATAAAAATTGTTCAAAACTTATATAACTACCGCGAACTGATCGCAGCCCTCGTTTGGAAAAATATTGTTATTCGTTACAAGCAATCGTATTTAGGTATTTTGTGGGCGGTATTAAAACCTATTATGTTGATGCTTATTTTTACCTTGGTCAGAAGTTTTGTTGGAATAGACACTGGCGATATTCCTTATCCGATTATGACTTTTGCAGCGCTGTTGCCTTGGGTGTTTTTTCAGGAGTCTGCTTCAGAAGGTATCAGTAGCGTAACCTCTAATGCGTCTTTAATTAAAAAAATATACTTTCCTCGTGAAGTATTTCCTATTACTGCGATGGTGACAAAAATAGTGGAGTTGGCGATCAGTTTTGGCATTTTAGGGGGGATGATGATTTATTATCAAATGATGCCTACCGTTTATGCCTTGTGGGTTCCGGTGGTTATTTTCTACACTATGCTGGTTGCCTTAGGCATTAGTTTTTTTGGTGCCGCCATTAATGTTTATTACCGCGATATGTCTCAGGCTTTGCCGGTGGTGTTATCTTTACTAATGTACGGTTCCCCTGTCATGTACCCGCTCAGTCTAGTTCATAAAAAACTGATAGAAGAGCAGGCGGCAGGACATTGGTCTAATGATTTATATACGCTTTATACGCTAAATCCACTGGCAGGTATTATCGACAGTTTTCAACGGGTTATGCTTAAGGGCTTACCGCCAGATTTTGAGGCACTTTATCCCGGCTTGGTTTTAACGTTAGTGATATTGCCACTCAGTTATATGTTTTTTAAACGTGCAGAAAATTGGTTTGCGGATGTTATTTAAAGCTTTGCGTCATTTCAATTTGTTATCTAACTTTTACGGTTAAACGCTGTTATGCCAATTATTGAAGTTAATCATGTAACCAAAGAATACCAGTTGGGACATATCACCAGCCTTAAAGAAAATGTAGCTAATTCTTATAGGCGCTTGCTTGGTAAACCCATTCATAAAAGAGAAGACTTTAAAGCTTTAGATGACGTTAGTTTTAGTATAGAACAGGGTGAGGTGGTGGGTATTATTGGTCATAATGGCGCGGGTAAAAGCACCTTACTTAAACACTTGGCTAATATATCAAAACCTACCAAAGGCAATATTATAGTTCGTGGCAGCGTAGCTCCGCTGATAGAAGTTGGTGCAGGTGTAAACCCAGAATTAACAGGTCGAGAAAACATCTATTTGAATGGTGCTATTTTAGGGATTCCTAAAAAAATCATTCAACAAAAGCTGGATGAGATTATAGAGTTTTCAGAACTAGAGCAGTTTATAGATACACCGGTTAAGCGTTATAGTTCGGGCATGACCGTTAAGCTAGGCTTTTCGATTGCGACGAGTTTGGATGCGGATATATTGATCGTTGATGAAGTGCTGGCAGTGGGAGATTTAGCCTTTCAGCGTAAGTGTTTTGATCGTATGGAAGATATGATTAAGCGCCAAGGGAAAACTGTTTTGTTGGTTAGTCATAATATTCGCCAAATAGAACGTATATGTGAAAGAGTTATTCTTCTTGAAAATGGTAAAGTAGTTGCAGATGGTTCACCTAAAGAAATATGTAATTTGTTTTATGAGAAAAGTGAAGATGTTATTAAGGAAAAACATATTTCCTCTTCAAAACAAAACGAAAGTATTCAGGTCACATCAGTTATTACGTTAATAGATATAACTTTGCTTAACAATCAAGGTAAGCCAACTTCATCTATATATACTGGTGAAGATTTTACTATATCGATAACCTTCGAGGCTCATAATGAACTCATTAAGCCAAAATTTGGAATTGGGATTCACACACTGGATTTCGTTTATATCTCAAATAACGAAAGTTTTAATTATGTAGAGCCTGATAATATTTTACCAGGTCTATTTACTATTACATGTAAACTACTTTCACCACCAATACTCCCTGGAATATTTTCAATAAAATGTGGTGTTGGTGCAGGAGAAATAATTAATACTATATTTTTAGGTGAAAATTTATTTTCTTTTAGCATAAAAAATACATCAAATTGTTCTATTACGAGAGACGCCTTAATTAATATAAAGTCTGAATGGGGATTGACTTCTAATAATTTGATAAATTAAAAATCGTTACAATAACAATAACAAATACGCTGAAAGTTTTATAAAAATTATTGAGATATTTATGATAAAAGATAAAAAAATAGACTCCTTTATTTATAACTTTTTATTGAAGCATTATCGCCCTGAGTCACAAGGAATTAGAAATAAAATATGGGATAAATGTTGGGATTATGCCTGTGTGAATTTTTCAGGTCCAGTTTCTACAAATATTCATGGAAAACTGTCCATAATAAACTTTGGGCATTCGTATCAACTGTTTGCTAGACGATTTAAACGATGGAATAATCCTCTTGTAGAGCTTGCTTACTTATGCTTTAAGACTCATAGCACGCCTATTACGGTAATTGATGTTGGCGCAAGTATTGGTGATACAGTTCGTCTTTTAGAAAGTAACTGCCCAGACATGATTGAACATTTTATTTGTGTTGAAGGTGAACCTGATTTTTTTTCTTTTTTAAAACAAAATTTAGCAGACTCCTATAAATATATTTTATTCAATAACATGCTGTCAGATGAAATTGAAGAAATACCCGATTTGGTTAGATCACATCCAGGTACAGCAAGTGCTCAGGGAGGCACTAAAACACAAGCAGTAACCTTAGACAGCCTTATAATTAAAAATAATGTTTCAAAAGTTGATTTAATAAAAATCGATGTAGATGGTTACGATGGAAGAGTTCTTAAAGGATCACAAGAAATATTAAAAAAATTCCATCCTGCGGTCATATTTGAATGGGATCCAATCCATTGCAAAAACACGAATAATAACTGGCAAGATCATTTTTTTATATTAAAAAAATTAGGCTATAACCAATATATTTGGTTTTCAAAATACGGAGATTTCAGCCATTTTATGACAGTTATAGATGAGAAAGCGATTAACCAAATGGCACAAGTCTGTTTGAGTGATGAACATGATTGGAATTGGCACTACGATATTGTTGCTCTTCATGATACGAGTACTATTAATACTAAAGAACTTGCTGCAATGAAGTATGCAAAATCAAGGCGATCTTGGTATTAAGAGATTATTATGCTTAACGATGACTATATTTTATGATTATTACTCCTGATCGGACGATAATTAGAGTTCTTTTTGTCTCGCATGATGGCGGCATGGCCGGAGCACAACAAACACTCTTAACATTGCTTGCTTCTATAGATCGTAGCCGCTTTGAGCCATATCTGTTAGTACCTAATGAGGGTAAATTGAGTCATTCGGCTAAAGAAATGGGAATATCAGTATTTGTTCGGAATATGATGCACTGGGTGCCGGGGACAAACTCAGTATCACGCAACCAGCGTTTTTCTTATCTAGTGAGATCATTAAAAACCTTGCGTTCGAGAAGTTGGGCGATTACACATATAATTGAAGATAATAAGATAGATCTAGTTTATACCAATACGGTAACTTGTATTGAAGGTGCTATAGCGGCTCGCATGACACATACCCCTCATGTCTGGCATATACATGAATCCATATTCGGCAACAGTGAGCTTAGCCCATTACTTCCTTTCTATTTGTATTCGACAATTATAAATATATTATCTAAAACCGTTATTTTTTGCTCTACCAGTTTGACTAAGTCTTATCCGTTACTTACAAAAAAAACTAACATCGTTTATAACGGGTTACCATTCCCAGTTAGGTTTGACAAAGTACATGCACATAATGCTATAGCCGATCATTTCGGAATCAAGCCAACTCAGAAAATTGTTGCTGCGGTTGGTGTATTACAACCGCGTAAAGATCATTTTACATTCTTAACTGCGGCTCATGAAGTTGGTAAAGAAAACAAAGACGTTGTATTTCTTATTGTTGGATCAGGGGCTGAAAGTTATACCGACTTGATTAAGGAAAAAATCGAGTCATTAGGCCTAGCCTCATCAGTTAAATTGACTGGCTGGTGGCCAGAAGACAAAATTTATAATTTATTAGCAGGAATTGATGTTTTAGTCGTTTCCTCAGAACAAGAGTCGTTTGGGTTAACAATTATAGAGGCACTTGCTGTGGAAACCCCCGTTGTTTCAACTCGTTGTGGCGGTCCTGAAGAGGTGATCCAAGAAGGAGTGACGGGATTGCTTGTTAAAGTTAAGGAACCTAAGGAGTTGGCTAAAGCCGTTATCCATCTGCTCGATAACCCTCAGTTTGCTAAAGAACTCGGAATCGCAGGGAGGCAAGATGTCCTATCAAGATTTAGTGTGGAACATTATGTCGTGGGTATTCAGGAAGTTATAAAAAAAGTCTTATTGCATAAATAGTACTTAATTTCTGGGATAGCTTTAATTAATCCTTATAAACAAAAAACTTCATCTTAATGGGATCTACTTAAGGAAATAAGTTGAATCAATTACAGGTGGTGTGTATTGCATATTGATACATTCTATAAACTACTTAGCAGACAAAATACATAGAGCAAAATAATGACAACAGTCCGTGCCATCGCCTTTTATCTACCCCAATATCATCCCATTCCCGAAAACGATGAATGGTGGGGCAAAGGTTTTACCGAATGGACTAATACCGCAAAAGCTAAACCGTTGTTTGATGGACATTATCAACCTCATGTTCCTGCTGACCTAGGTTTTTATGATTTACGTTTAACTGAAACACGTATTGCACAAGCTGAAATGGCTCATGAATATGGTATTGAGGCTTTCTGTTATTACCATTACTGGTTTGGTGGTAATCGCGTGCTGGAGCGTCCTTTCAATGAGGTTCTAGAGTCTGGGCAACCTGATTTCCCTTTCTGTTTATGTTGGGCTAACCAGACTTGGACGGGTATTTGGCACGGCGCGCCTAATCGTGTTTTGGTAGAACAAACGTATCCCGGTATGGATGATCATCAACATCATTTTGAATATTTACTGCGTGCATTTTTGGATAAGCGTTACCTTAGGGTCGAAGGTAAGCCTGTGTTTGTCGTCTATAACCCAGATGAATTACCCGATTCCTATAGCGTTACGGAATTATGGCGGGACTTGGCTATCAAAGCTGGGTTGCCTGGACTTTTTCTAATCGCGGAGCACAGTTCACCAGAATGGGATCCTAAAAAAGCAGGTTTCGATGCTGTGGTCAGCGTGCGCTTACCACCAAGACGAAGTGTAATGGAGGCATGGACAACTTGGAAAACTCCACTTCGCAAGATTAAATATTGGTATGCGAACCGGCGGAATCTTCCGACGATTCATGAGTATAAATATGCCATCAATCATCTATTATCGGAGCGGGTTAC
>CAMDOP010000235.1 GCA_945903675.1 Crenothrix polyspora | reverse complement strand
GATGGAAATCTGGGTTGGTCAGATAATGCGCCGTTTGATGGTATTTTGGTTTCGGCAGCACCCGCAGAGATACCAGCCATGTTATTAGAGCAATTATCAATTGGTGGAGTTATGGTTATACCTACCGGTAGCAGTGGAATGCAAGTTTTGCAACGTGTTACACGCACTCCTAGTGGATACGAGAAAGAAAACTTAGAAGCCGTTACTTTTGTGCCTTTTTTATCAGGAATAGAGTAATTGAGCTATATCTTGTCTCGGATGACTTTTATATAAACACTGATCATAAGTTATTAGTGGGTTAAGTCGCCAACTATCAATCGAGAATCTAATTGATAGCTTGCTTGCTCGGCGATAGCTTCCGCTACTAAAGTTGTTGCCGCTTAGGTCTGGTTAAATTTAGTTGAGAATAGGCGTTAGGGCATTATTACCAATTGCCTGTTCTGCCATGTTCTTCTATGAACTTACTAAACTCAGTCGGTTCAATGCTTAATTCAAAGGTAAATTTTTCACTTGGATCATTCGGTGATTCAAATTGCACTACTTCTACTTCAAATTCGGTAGCCTCTGTTAATAGCTCTCCGTCTTCATCATATTCAGCATTAATACCATAACAATCACCGTATACGCCCATTATTAGATTGTCATAAATACTTAAGTACCGCTCATCTTCAGATACATACTCCTCATCAGGTGACCATGCCGAAATTGGTGTCGGATGGAGTTGCATGAAGCTTAAGGCTATTTCAATTTTCTGTTTATCTTTAATCATTATTATTGTGTTGTTGTAAGTTTACGGTAGTCTGTAATTAGAAGTGTTTTTGGTTCTGAATGTAATGATTTAAAAAATATTGATGAATTTTTTGATACATCAAAGCGGAAAGATGTGGGTCTTATGAAGGCATTGATATGTTTTATAAGTATGTAAAGAATGAGCCTCACAGAATTTCAGGCATAAAAAAAGGACTAGGAAAGAATCCTGAGTCCTTATTTTATATGGTGCCTCGGGCCGGAGTCGAACCGGCACGTCCTTACGAACGAGGGATTTTAAGTCCCTTGCGTCTACCAATTTCGCCACCGAGGCTTCGATAACTTTGATAAGCTGGTTATTATATAGCAGAAAAAAAAATAAACTAGATTAAATATAATTTATTTTAAATTTAGTACATAAACTTTATTCATACTGATCTCATTCTTCAAAAAAGCACGACGACTATTTTATTGGTTGTATAATTCTTTAACAGCATCTTATTTTGACAGGGGATTTGTTTTTCCCATTCATTATGAGCTTTTTATTCAAGCAACTATTATGAGTTAAGTTATGGATTATTCTTTAGAAACCGGCCCATTAGATACATTATTATGCGATTGTCTTATTTTGGGTGTTTATCAGGATCAGCAACTTAGCACATCAGCAAAGTCACTTAACGAAAGCACTCAAGAGTTAATTAAAAAGATATTGGCTAGGGGGGATATTGCGGGTAAAAATGGTGAAACGGTTTTAATAAATGCAGTGCCCAGCAAGACTATAGATCGTATTTTGTTAGTAGGCTTAGGCGAAAATCAGCCATTAACGACTAAAAACTTTCGTAAAGCCTTACTTGCTTCCATTAACAGCTTAAAAAAGACGACTATAAGTACCGTTGTTTGTAATCTGTCGGACTGTGCCGTAAGTGGAATGGATGGCGCTTGGAAAACAAGACAAATTGTCGAAGTGTTTAGCGATACCGTCTACCAATTTACAACCTGCAAAACGAATAAAGAAACTGATTACAATATTAAGCAACTTATCATTACCAGTACAGATAATGAATTAACATTGTCTGAGCAAGGCTTGCAACAAGGCAAGGCTATTGCAGAGGGTATAAACCTGACTAAATATTTAGCGGATTTGCCCGGCAATATTTGTACACCTAGCTTTCTTGCTGAACAAGCTTTGGCATTAGGTAAAACATATTCCACGTTAGATGTTAGTGTGCTCGAAGAAGCTGATATGGAAAAGCTGGGTATGGGCGCTCTCTTGTCGGTATCTCGTGGTAGTCGACAACCGGCTAAATTAATTACGTTAAATTATCAAGGTGGAGAAAAAAACACTAAACCCATCGTATTGATTGGTAAAGGTCTTACTTTTGATGCAGGCGGCATTTCATTAAAACAAGCCCCTGGCATGGATGAAATGAAATATGACATGTGTGGCGGCGCAAGTGTTTTAGGTACTTTGCTCGCAGCTGCACAGATGAAGCTACCTTTGAACATTATAGGCTTAGTTCCTACCTCAGAAAATATGCCCGATGGCGATGCTAACAAGCCGGGTGACATATTAACTAGCATGGCAGGAAAGACCATTGAAGTGTTAAATACCGATGCAGAAGGGCGTTTACTGCTTTGTGACACATTAACTTATGCAGAACGTTTTAATCCTGATGTCGTTATCGACTTAGCTACCTTAACAGGCGCTTGTTTAGTTGCGCTAGGTCGAGTACCTAGTGGTTTGTTAGGTAATAATGATGAGTTATGTGATAGCTTAATCGCAGCCAGTATTACCGCAAACGATAGTTTATGGCGCTTGCCATTATGGGAAGAATATCAAGAGCAGCTTAAGTCCAATTTTGCAGATTTAGCTAATGTCGGTGGTAAAGATGCAGGAACCATAACTGCTGCTTGTTTTCTATCACACTTTGCTGAGAATTTTAATTGGGCGCATCTTGATATTGCTGGCACAGCATGGCGTTCAGGTAATAATAAAGGTGCAACAGGTCGGCCTGTGCCTTTATTAAGTCAATATTTGATTAACAGGGCATATGACTGAAGTTAGCTTTTATTTATTGTCATCGGATTTATTACTGGAGCGTTATCTGTTTGCCTGTAAGCTTATTGAGAAAGCTTATCGCAACGGTCAGTTCTGTTATATACTCACTGACAATGACGAACAAAGTCAGCTATTAGACGACCTGCTTTGGACTTTCCGAGCAGGTAGTTTTATTCCGCATGAAATATACACAGGGCAAGCGCCAAGTATAGATAAAGTCATTTTAATTGGCTCAATTAATGCGCCTATGCATAGTCAAGAGTTACTGTTTAATTTGTCGTCGAAATATCCTGAAAATATTTCTAAAACTAAACGCATACTCGAAATACTAGATACTTGTGAAGTTACTAAAGTCGCAGCTAGAAGTCGTTATCGCCAATATCAGCAGGCAGGCTTAAACGTCAAAACACATAACATTGAATGATTGATAGAACCAAGAGATAGGTTAAGATTAATGTGCCGCTTAACCTAGAGCGACAGATGCTGGTTGATAGTATTAAACTGTCTAAAGCTATAAACCCAATCTATATAATTCAGCAACACAACAACAATTACTGTATTTAATGAACTTTTTATTAAGCAATGCTTATGTGATTCCGTGCGTATTAGTCGGAGTTATATAAGTAGTAAACAAAGGTATTAATCATGCTTGCTGACAAACTACAGGGCTTTTTTGAAAGCTATAGGCGATTGCTTGTGGTGGTCATTGTGCTTATTTTTATACAAGTATTTGAAATAATACTACTTCATTTCAAATACGATCTTTTTACCGGTGGCTTTTTGCAGCCTTTCGCTTATCAAACGACCGAGGAGCGCCTAAGCTTTTTTATCATTTCAATCTGGTATGATCTTAGTCTAATTACCTTATTGGCAAGTCTTTGGTTTTTGGGAGCAGATAAACTAAATAAATATGGCCTAAAGATTTATTATGGCTTTAGCGTTATCGTTGTTTTTTTTGCAGCATTGTGGCTGTTAGTTAAATTTAAATTATTATCTTATTTTAACGATACGGTTAATTTACAAATTATTAAGAATTTAGCCGGTGGAAGCATAAAAGAAGCGCTACTTTACACCAGCAATGAAATTACTTTGTTTGTCGGACTATTGAGTATCGCGATTATTGTTGTTTTTTTTATTATAAAATTTTTATCGAAACATTCTTTTATTCAACGTGTTTCAACAAATAGTGTTGCCCATAAAACCTATAAAAAATTACTAATAGTCACAATGCTGGCAACACCTTTTTTAACTTGGTATCTCTCTCATAATGCCTATTTAAGATACGGTTTAGAAAAGAAGATATCTTTCCGACTCATTAGTTTAAGTTTAGATCGACTATCCGATATTGATTTTGACGGTTTTGGTAGTTTCGCTTATCCCCAAGATAAAGCTATTTTTGATGCAACTATCTATCCTGGTGCTGTTGATATTCCTGGTAATGGTATAGATGAAGATGGCTTTTTAGGGGATGCTATTGTACAGCCTGTTGAAAAGGATGCGCTTGCTGAGATAGCACCAATAATGGGTAAGCATATAGTTTTGATTGTTTTAGAAAGTGCTAGAGCAGAATTGCTGTCGAAAAATTTAAATAATCAGCAAGTCGCTCCTGTAATGAAAAGCATTGCAAAAAATGGGATTGCCATTAATTACGCTTATAGTCATGCCGGCTATACAGTGCCCTCTATTAAAGCTATATTTAACAGAAGCTTGGTTGAGGATAATCCTAAAGTCACTTTAGTTCAGTTTTTACAAGCAAGAGGTTATCAACTGTCCATGATCTCTGGACAGGATGAATCCTTTGGCAATGTTTCAATTGATACAGGTATGAAGCGCACAGGCGTTGATTATTTTGATGCGAGAACCGCTATTAATGATCGCGTATTTCCTAGTAAAGAATCAGGCAGTCTGCGTCTCAGTGAAGCGCGTATCGTTGAACAATTTAACACTCGAATCAATCAAGTCGATTTTACTAAACCACAATTTTTTTATATCAATATACAGGCAGGGCACTTTCCTTATGCTTATCCTACTATGCCTAAACGTTTAGTATCAGAACTTATACCTAGATCGGAGATTAGCGAAAAAAATAAAGATCGACTCAGTGCAACCTATTGGAATGCCATGGCCAATGCCGACTGGGCTGTTGGTAAGATCCTTGAGCCCTTAATAAAACGTGAACTGCTAAATAAGGTCACCTTGGTTATTTTAGGAGATCATGGCGAATCATTGTTTGATGATGGTTTTTTAGGTCATGGACACGCGCTTGACGATATACAAACAAAAATCCCTCTGATCATCAATGATCCCACAATCGTCGTTAAGGAACCTATAGGACAAATTGATGTGGCTGAACTTATGCTACGATCGGCATTGGGTTTAAAAAATCAATGGCTTAACGACAAGAAAGCTGTTTTTCAATGGGTAGGAAGTATTACTCAACCTTGTATGATCAAAATTAATAAATTACTAAAAGATCAAGTAAGCTTTAACCGTTTATTGGGAGGCCGTCCCGACCTTAGGACTGGTTATTAATATAATCAGAGCCTGTGATGTAGATTGGCCCCCGCCCTATTCACCCATACCGTGG
>CAMDOP010000234.1 GCA_945903675.1 Crenothrix polyspora | reverse complement strand
TAAATGGCAGCAGTATCCATGCGTCAAATGTTAGAAGCGGGTGTTCACTTTGGACATCAAACTCGTTATTGGAATCCGAAAATGGCACCTTATTTATTCGGCGCTCGTAACAAAATCCATATCATAGATTTGGAAAAAACGCTTCCATTATTTAATGACGCTATGAATTATCTGAGTCAGATGGCTGCAAACAAAGGTACTATCTTGTTTGTTGGTACTAAAAAATCAGCCCGTAAAGTGGTTGCTGAACAAGCGACTCTTTGTGGTATGCCTGATGTTAATCATCGCTGGTTAGGCGGCATGATGACCAACTTTAAAACGATTAAGAAATCAATTAACCGTCTTAAAGAATTAGAAGCCATGAAAGCTGATGGTACGCTTTATCAACGTTTTGGTAAGAAAGAAGCGTTAGGTATGGAGCGTGAACTAGAAAAACTAGAACGGAGTCTAGGCGGTATCAAGGATATGAAAGGCGTTCCTGATGTTATTTTCGTATTAGATGTAGGCTATGAAAAGAACGCTATTAGCGAAGCTCAAAAATTAGGTATTCCTGTTGTCGGTATTGTTGACTCTAACAACTCACCTGAAAAAATCGATTATGTCATACCAGGTAATGACGATTCAATTCGTGCTGTTAAATTGTATTGTGAAACCGTTTGTGCGGGTGTACTAGATGCAAGATCAGCAAGTTTAGGCATGTCAGCAAAGGCTGATGATTTTGTTGAAGAAGCGGCAGCCGCTGAATAATTCTGTTTTTGCCCGCAGGTGATCCCTGCGAAATGAACGATTAAGATTAAGCCCAAAAGCGCCCCCTAATAGGGGCGTTTTTACAGTGACGACATAATTTAAGGAAACACAAGAATGAGTATTAATATTAGTGCAGCAATGGTAAAGGAGTTACGTGAAAGAACGTCCTCCGGTATGATGGAATGTAAAAGAGCTTTAGTTGAAGCTGAAGGCGACATGGAGTTAGCCATTGAGAATATGCGTAAATCTGGTTTAGCTAAGGCTGATAAAAAATCAGGTCGTATTGCCGCTGAAGGTATTATTGGTGTTAAGGTTAGTGATGATGGTAAAGCTGTTGCCATCGTTGATATTAACTGTGAAACAGATTTTGTTGCTAAAGCTGATGACTTCGTAGGTTTTGTGAATAGCGTAACGATTGCTTTATTGAATGCTGATAATATTGAAACCGAAGAACAATTATTAGCGATGCCATTGGAAGATGGTATCAGTGTTGATGAAATGCGCCGTGGCTTGATTTCAAAGCTAGGTGAAAACATCACGGTTAGACGTTTTGAAAGATTTAAAGCGACTGAAGGCGGTACCGCTTGCTATTTACATGGCAGCAAAATTGGCGTAATTGTTGAGCTGGCCACACCAGACCAAGAATTAGGTAAAGATATCGCTATGCACATTGCAGCAAGCAAACCTGTTTGTGTTTCTGCAGATCAAGTTTCTGCTGATACTATTGCCAAAGAAAAAGAAATTTTCTTAGCTCAGCAAGAAGACAAAATTAAAGGTAAACCAGCAGATATCGTAGAAAAAATGATTGCCGGTCGAGTCGGTAAATTCTTGGCAGAAGTGACCTTGTTAGGTCAGCCTTTTATTAAAGACGACAAGATGACTATCGCTCAATTAGTCGCATCAAAAGGTAACAATGCACTTCGTTTCGTTCGTTTTGAAGTAGGCGAAGGCATAGAGAAAAAAGAAGAAAACTTTGCCGAAGAAGTAATGGCGCAAGTTAGAGGTAACTAAGACGGTTTATAAAGGGACCTGTTAAATGGTTCCTTTATGAATATATCGCTATTGGGTTAAGCTAAGGCTTAATCCAATTTAATAACTGACCCTGAAAAATATTATGACTAAACCAATTTGCCAAAGAATTTTGCTTAAGTTAAGCGGTGAAGCTTTAGTGGGTGAGACAGGCGCAAGTATTGATGCTGATATTATTAAGCGTCTTGCCACTGAAATTAAAGAATTATGTGATATCGGAATACAAGTCGGTTTAGTTATCGGCGGTGGAAATATCTTACGCGGAGCTGAAAAAGCAGCCGAAGGTTTGAATAGAGTCACTGGCGATCAAATGGGCATGTTAGCTACGGTTATCAATGCCTTGGCTATGCAGGATGCCTTAGAGGCACAAGGTCAGCAAGTGCGAGTTATGTCGGCACTTAAAATTAATCAAGTATGCGAAGATTATATCTGTCGTAGAGCTGTTAGGCATTTAGAAAAAGGCCGTGTTGTTATTTTTGCTGCCGGTACAGGAAATCCATTTTTTACCACCGATTCAGCCGCTAGTCTCAGGGCCATTGAAATTAATGCCGGCTTAATGATTAAAGCTACTAAAGTTAAAGGTGTTTATTCGGCTGATCCTGAAAAAGTTAAAGACGCTATTTTTTATCCACGATTAACTTATGATGAAGCGCTGGATCAGCGTCTTAATGTTATGGATACCACAGCATTGGTTTTATGTCGTGATAATAACGTCCCGATGCGTGTGATGAATATTTTTGAGCAAGGTGCTGTCATGAAATTAATGATGGGTGCAGATATAGGCTCGCTAATTGAAAGAGGAACAGATTGATGATTAATGACATTCAACAAGATGCAGCAACCCGTATGGGCAAGAGTATCGATGCTGTAAAGCATGAGTTTTCAAAAATTAGGACGGGTAGAGCACACCCTAGTTTGTTAGAGCAAATTATGGTTTCATATTACGGAACAGATTCTGCTTTATCACAAGTCGCTAATATTGCAGTTGAAGACGCTCGTACCCTAACGATTACGCCTTGGGAAAAAGGCATGGTACAAGCCATAGAAAAAGCCATTATGAAGTCAGATTTGGGTTTGAATCCTGCGACTAATGGTATGACTATTCGTATTCCTTTGCCTGCACTAACAGAAGAGCGTAGACGCAGCCTAGTTAAAGTCGTTAAGCATGAGGCTGAAAATGGTCGAGTTGCGGTCAGAAATATTCGCCGCGATGCTAATTCAGAAATAAATAAAGCATTAAAAGAAAAAATGATTTCTGAAGATGAGTCGCGTGGTGCTGAGGAAAAAATACAGAAATTAACGGATCAGTATATTAAGGATATAGAAAAAATACTTGAAGCTAAAGAAGCGGATCTCCTATCAATTTAACAGAGATAACTATGGCTAATGATGATTTAATTGCTATAGATACCGAGCATAACGTTCCTCGACATATCGCCATCATTATGGATGGTAATGGTCGATGGGCTCAGAAAAGATTTATGCCAAGAGCAGTTGGCCATCAAGCTGGGGTTAAAGCAGTACGCAAAATTGTAGAGTATTGCGCAAGCCATCATGTTGAGGTTTTAACCTTATTTGCTTTTAGTAGTGAAAATTGGCGTAGACCTGAAGCAGAAGTCTCTTTGTTGATGACGTTATTTATGGCGACGTTGCAGAGAGAAATCAATAAGCTAGATCGTAATAGTATTCGATTGCGGTTTATTGGAGATCGATTAGCATTCTCTGAAAAATTGCAGCAAAAAATGGCCGAAGGCGAAGCGCAAACGCAGAATAATAAAGCTTTAACTTTGGTTGTGGCGGCTAATTACGGTGGTCACTGGGATATGTGCCAAGCTTTTTTGCAAGTGCAGAAAAAAATGGCTACCGGTGAACTAAAGACAGAAGACATTAATGATCGGTTAATTAATCAGTATTTATCAACTGCTGGCCTCCCTGATCCTGATCTATTTATTAGAACAGGTGGCGAACAGCGTGTTAGCAATTTTATGCTATGGCAGTTGGCCTATACAGAATTATATTTTACAACAACGCTCTGGCCAGATTTTGACCAGAACTCCCTTGAAGACGCAATCAAGAGCTTTAGAAGTCGGCAACGCCGCTTTGGTCATACCAGTGAACAAGTTCTTAATCAATCCGTCACTCTATAACCTTTATCCAGATAGCCTACAACCATGTTAATAAAGCGAATTATAACAGCATCAATCCTTGCTACCCTGATTGCTTTGGCAGTCTTTTTATTACCGATCGAATATTTTTCATTAGCTATAGGATTGGTCATTCTTGTCGCGGCATGGGAATGGACTAATCTTGCAAGCGTAAATTCGGTGCTTATTAAGGTCGGTTTTTTAGTAGTCTTAATTTTACCGATGTTAGGTATACATTTTTGGACGCAAATATTAGAGTTGGTCGCTCAGCTTGTTGATTGGCCTGACATTAGAGATTACTCTGGTGCTTTAGAGTGGTTAGTCATACCTCCAGTAATATTCTGGATAGTAATGATGATTTTAATCAGAAATGCACCAACAGGCGTCATCAATATTAAATTGAAAACTCGATATAAATTATTTATTGGTTGGTTTGTACTAATATCAGCCTGGATGTTTTTATCTAGATTAAAAGCATTTTATGGTCCAGAAATGACCATGTATTTCTTTATCTTAATATGGGTCGCAGATATAGCGGCCTATTTTTCTGGAAGAAAATGGGGTGTCGCTAAATTGGCGCCAGAAATCAGTCCAGGAAAGACAGTTGCAGGTATGTATGGTGCTTTAGTTTCTGGTTTGGTTTCTGCGATATGCTTAAACTTATACAATCTTAAATACGGCTTTAACCCGCTGATTGCTACTGACTTCATTTTAATCTCTGTATTGACTGTACTGGTATCAATTTACGGTGATTTGTTTATTAGTGTCGTTAAGCGTCAGCGTGGCGTAAAAGATAGTGGTTCATTATTGCCGGGTCACGGTGGTGTGTTAGATAGAATTGATAGTTTGCTGGCTGCAGCACCTTTTTTCTATGGATGTATCTACTTCATTTATAGGTTAGTTGAATGAAGGGGCTCTGCATACTTGGAGCCACAGGTTCCATCGGTGTAAGTACTTTAGATGTAGCCGCAAGACATAATCATCTATATAAGGTGGTCGCGTTAACGGCGAATAACAATATAGATTTGCTATTCGAACAATGCCTAATACACCATCCAGAAGTGGTGGTGGTGGTTGATGAGGCAAAGGCGCAGCTATTTGCAGATAAGCTTCAACAAACATCGATTTCTGATATTAAGGTATTATCTGGTGCTAAGTCATTGGAAGTGGTGGCCACTTTAGATAATGTTGATTCAGTGATGGCTGCGATTGTCGGTGCAGCAGGGTTGTTGCCTAGCTTAGCTGCCGCCAAGGCTGGAAAAATTATCTTATTGGCTAATAAAGAAGCACTAGTAATGTCTGGCGCTATTTTTATGCAAGCTGTCGCCGAATCGGGTGCGCAGTTATTGCCTATAGACAGTGAACATAATGCCATTTTTCAATGTATGCCTGCTGGTTATCAATCAGGCATGCAAGCAAAGCAAGCTAGACGCATTTTATTGACAGCTTCAGGTGGCCCATTTCGTGAAATGCCTCTAGAAAAATTAGTTGATGTT
>CAMDOP010000233.1 GCA_945903675.1 Crenothrix polyspora | reverse complement strand
TTGTTGTTCTTTTAATGGTGGTATTAGAATTTCAAGATTTCTTAAATCCTTATAATAAATAGCAGAAACATTGGTTGTTCCGCTTTTTATACGGTCAAGTTTATTAATTACATCATCAGTAGAAAACGCATAATTAATGAAGGATGGATTTATTGCTGTCAAAAATCTAATTCTCATAATATTGTTATTGTATAAAATAACTTCATTATCAGAACATTCGAACAAACAAGTTTTACCAACTAATTCATAACTGTTCCTTGTGTTGAATAAAAAATCATCATTAGATAATCTGTATTTCTCAACCTCATTTTTTTCAGCGTTAACACAAGTATATTTTGACAAGTCAAAGCAATTGTCTTTTGTAATATTATTCATTTTTACATACTTAAATGCATAATGAATATGTTGTTCACTTGAATTTTTCGTTAATCCGATAACATTACTCTCTATTATGTTATCAAGCCTTTTAACTTCCCAACCCGCCTTCATCCCATCACCTTAGTATCTTCCCGCTCATAAATCACCAAGCCCACCCGATCAATATGTTCAATCAATGCCCGATTTTTTATGTCGCTGTAATTCTGCAAATCTACCGTATAAGGTAAATCGGTATCGGCTAAATCCAATAAAATATCAGCGACTAAAAAGCGGTCAATGCCTGTGCCGATCAACACTAAATCAACATCACTACGCTCATGAAAGTTGCCTTTTGCGCGTGAGCCATAGAGTTTCACTGTGTCAACTTCAGGATGTTCTTTAAACGCTTGCTGTAACAGCGCCATTTGTTCGGGCGTTAAACCTGTATTACTCATGCGTCCAGAGTTTCCGATAGCAACTGCAAATGCCATTCTTCCAGCATCGGTAAATAGGCATCGGCTATGGATTGAATGACGGCTTCAAATTTAACAAAGTCATAGGTATGGCTCATTAAGTTTCTATCACCGATCATTTTTAACCACGTATCAGGATCGTTGATGTATTTGGCCGTAAAGGCTTGCCTGATAACGGCTTTAGGTGATATTTGGTCTAAGACAATACCGTCATTTTCCATTTTGTCCTTTAGCACTTTCCACGCCAGTTCAAAGGTATATTCAAAGCGTTGGATGATGCCTTCTTTTTCTAGTTGGCTGAGTGTTGCCATGTCGTTTTCCATGGCTTCGCGCAGCAACAAGAAAGCACGGTTAAAATTAGTAAAGCGTTGTTTCCAGCGAATATCTTGCATCTTGTTTTCTCCAGTTAGAGCAGGGTGTTGATAGTCGCCAGTAGCTCGGCACTTTGTTTATCTAAGGCTGCCATGGCAGCCAAAATGTCTTGAGGTTGGCGCAGTGCGGCTTCCTCTTTCTTCTTGGGATTTTTGGCACTTAAATCAAAGGTCGTTTGATCTATGTCTTTTACCGCAACACTCCAAGAGTTTTCACTCTCGGCTTTAGTCTTCTGTAATTCAACAAACTCTGCTAAATCCTTTTCATTAAGGGCATTGGTTTTACCTAGATTTCTATCCAGATTGAGTTGATAAAACCAAATATTTTGGGTGGCACTGCCTTTTTCAAAAAACAACACCACGGTTTTTACACCGGCACCAGAAAAGTTCCACCGGGTAAATCCAACACGGTATGCAGGTTACAATTTTCCAGCAACAATTTGCGTAGACTGACAGAGGCATTATCGGTATTACTTAAAAAGGTGTTTTTAATAACGACACCGGCTTTGCCGCCTGCCTTCAGGATTTTAATAAAATGTTGCAAGAATAAAGAAGCCGTTTCACCGGTTTTAATCGGGAAATTTTGCTGCACTTCGGCTCGTTCTTTACCACCAAAAGGCGGATTAGCCAATACAATGTCGTAACGGTCTTTTTCTTGAATATCGGCAAGGTTCTCGGCTAAGGTATTGGTATGCACAATGTTAGGAGCTTCTACACCGTGCAAAATCATATTCATCGTGCCAATGATATAAGCCAAAGACTTTTTCTCTTTACCGTAAAAGGTATGCTTTTGCAGGCTAATAACATCGCTGGTGGTTAAGGTCTTGCTGTGTTTGAGGTATTCAAAGGCTTCACATAAGAAACCCGCAGAACCCACAGCACCATCATAAATGCTATTGCCAATCTGAGGGGCGACCACTTTAACGATGGTTTTAATTAAGGGTCGTGGTGTGTAGTATTCGCCACCATTACGCCCTGCATTACCCATGTTTTTAATCTTGTCTTCGTACAGATGACTCATTTCAAGTTTTTCTGTATGCGTTCTAAAGCGCAGTTCATCAATGCGATTTATGACTTCACGCAGGTTATAGCCTGATTGAATACGATTCTTTAACTCCGAGAATATCTCACCAATCTTATATTCAATGCTGTCGGCACTATCCGCAGAGGCTTTAAACTTTTTAAGGTAGGGGAATAATTGAATATTAACGAAGTCGGCAAGGTCATCACCTGTGAGCGCATTGTGGTCAATACTGCCATTAGCTAACTTGGGGGTTGCCCAAACATTCCATTGATAGTCGGGTGCAATAATAGGTGTGTAGGTCTTACCTGATAACTCCGCAGCAGTGGCTTTGTCTCGTTCTAAATCATCCAAGTATTTAAGAAATAACACCCATGAGGTCTGTTCTACATAATCCAGTTCACTGCCACAACCCGCATCTTTATGCAGGATATCGTCTATATTCTTAAAGGTCTGTTCAAACAAAATGGCTATCCTTGGGCTGGGGGTTATGATTCTAATGGTATCAGATAACCGTAATAACAGTCTGTTGGTATAGAGTAAGCGGCTATCAATTTAAAGCAGGATAGATTAGCTTAAACGTTTACTTTTAAACAGGATTCTCCTAAGTGTAGACAAAGGGCATAGGGTTAACACGCCTTTATTTGCTAAGTCTGTAGTCCACGACTATAGCCTTGAATCACTGTAAGAGGACAGGTCGCGATCTGTCTCTTATGTCTAATAATAGTTATGGTTGCCACAATTTTGGCTCATCAATAGATATGCAATTGAAAGGGTGTATTTTATAAGGGCGTATGCAATACGCCCCTACGGGCTGGTCATCACCACAATGTTATCGTTCCTGATAAATAAAACATGTGTAGATATCCATGCTCATCGAGGGTGGGTAATTTTTACCCACTTCGATTTAGATAGAATCGGTATCCTCTATTCCACGCTCAAAATAAAATCCCATTGCGCTGCTGTCACCGGCATAATCGATAAACGATTGCCGCGACGAACTAAGGCTAAATCTTCTATTTCAGGATAAGTTCTTAACTCTTTTAATGAAATAACGCGTATTAAGGTTTTTACATGACGTACATCTACCATTATCCAATGAGGTTCTTCAGGATTGGTTTTAGGATCGAAGTTCTGATGTTCTGGATCAAAGGACGTGAAATCAGGATAGCCTTCTTTTACTATTTCCATGATGCCAACAATGCCTGGAACTTCACAATTTGAATGATAAAAAAATATTTGATCACCTACCTTCATATCATCGCGCATCATATTTCTTGCTTGGTAATTTCGTACACCATCCCAATGCTCAATTTGATTAGGCCTATTGTATAGTGCATCAATACTAAAGCTGTCTGGCTCAGATTTCATTAACCAATAATTCATAGTTCTTAACTCCATTAAAATTTAAAATGATGACTGTAGTCATTCATTGCATGCCTAATGACTTCATGTGCCTCTTCGCGGCCATATACATCGGTTATTTCACAAATACTTTTTTCACTAGGTAAATGCTTATAGGTTAAAAAATAATGTTTAAGCCTATTAATATAAGATTCTGGGCAATCTGACACATCATTCCACTGCCTATAAAACTCATCCCCTTTCATCACGGCGATAATCTTATCATCCGCTTCACCACCATCTAATAAACGAAAGCCACCGATTGGAATCGCTTGTAACAAAATATCACCATGCGATACGGTACGCTCACTTAAAACACAGATATCTAAGGGATCTCCATCGCCTTTTGTCACCACTTTTCCTGATCTTAGCGCAGCATAATCAGCAATCTTTTCTGCACAATAAGTACGCGGTATAAAACCATAAAGCGTCGGTATCATATTAGAAAACTTTTGTGGCCGGTCTATCTTAAGATAACCAGACTCTTTGTCTATTTCATATTTCACCGTATCGGATGGAACAATTTCAATAAAGGCTGTAACAATAATCGGTGCATTTTCACCCGGACTAATGCCATGCCAGGGATGTGCTTTATGTTGTTTTCTCATGCGTGCTCGCTCCTTTTAACTCAATTCATTACACAGAAATCTGCGCTTTAATATGCTCATGGGCCTGATAATGTTCGACTTCAAAATCTTCATAACAATATTCAAATATTGAAGCTGGTTTATTTTTAAGGGTTAATGTGGGTAAAGCATAAGGCTTACGAGTTAATTGTAAGTTAGCCTGCTCTAGGTGATTGAGATATAAATGCACATCACCACCCGTCCAAATAAAATCGCCTACCGCTAAATCACACTGTTGAGCAACCATATGCGTCAATAAGGCATAACTAGCTATATTAAACGGCAGTCCTAGAAACGTGTCACAACTGCGTTGATATAACTGACAGGACAACTTGCCATCAGCAACATAGAATTGGAAAAAAGCATGACAAGGTGCCAAGGCCATTTTTCCACAGTCCACATTCTGTTGTGGGCTCATACTTTCATCAGGTAAATCAGCGACATTCCAAGCAGATACAATAATGCGCCGACTATTGGGTGTTTTTTTTATCTGTTCGATAACAAGTTTAATCTGATCGATATGCTGTCCATTTGGAGTAGGCCAAGACCGCCATTGATGACCATACACTGGACCCAAATCTCCATGATCATCAGCCCATTCATTCCAAATATTTACGCGATGCTCATGTAAATAAGCGATATTCGTTTCACCTTTTAAAAACCATAGTAATTCATGAATAATGGATTTTAAATGGATTTTCTTAGTTGTCACCAAAGGAAAACCTTGTGTTAAATCAAAACGCATTTGATGACCAAACAAAGACAGCGTACCACTGCCCGTTCTATCGCCTTTTTGAACGCCTTCCTTAAGAATTTTATCGAGCAATTCTAAATAATTTTTCATGCCTAATTACGATTATTGAGTTTTAAATATCACAGCTAGCAACTAAAAGCGAGACAGTTTAGCTTAATCATTCACTTTTAGACAGGGCTCTCCTAAGCGCAGACAAAGGGCCAAGGGTGAAGTAAACTGTCACACTTTAGAGGCTAACCTCCTAGGCTTAGCCCTTAGCCCTGAGTCTTTCGTCTACGCTGAAACTGTCTTACCTAAGTTGCTAACCATTTATTAAGAGTTACCCTACTGCGCATTCTTCTTATAACGGATAGATGAAATAATAGATAAAGCAATTAAAACAGCGCCCACCGAACCGGTAACCACTTCAGATAT
>CAMDOP010000232.1 GCA_945903675.1 Crenothrix polyspora | reverse complement strand
AATAATGTCTTGGTTTGCTCTGTTATTCTGTTTTTGGAATAATCAAAAAGAATTTCATTAAATTGGATAGAAAACTTGTCGAACCGATTGATGTCTTTTTTGAAAGCATCACGCAGACTATCATTTTTGGTTAGTTCATAATGATTTTGTAAGGCAATCCACGCTTTTGAGGTTGTCAACGACGACATGTTTGAGGCTCCGTTTAAATTAATTAGCTTAAGTCTACGAAAAGCAAGAGCGGATAGCAATAGCACAATAATTGTATTGCTATTTACGAGCGATATTTATGAAATTAATATTAGCTTAACGCTCATTAAAAGCGTCTAGTTATAGTGGATTTTATGTATGAATGATCAGGCCTAAATGAGATATTGATTGCCTCAAGTGATATCATTTTTCTGATTATTACTCACTAAATATAGGCTGTACGAGCCACAATAACCTGATAGTGGTTTAGTTTTCTATCAATTGCTTTATTTAGCCTGAGGGGTGTGCTAGAGTTTGCAGTGCTATAGCTCCGATCCATAGCTGCGCACATTATTGTTGGTTAAATTAAGCTTAATGGCGCAAGAGAAATTTTATACATAATAATAAGTATTTATCGAAACGGGAAGGTATTATGAACACAGCGCAGTTATTAAATAAGGTTTACCTTGTACTTTTGGGGGTGTTATTCTCGGCATCAGTATGGGCGCATGGAGGTGCAGCAGGTACCGATACGGATCAATGTAAATTTGAATTGCAACCTACACATTGGATTCATTACACAGCTTATCAACCTAAGGCATTTCCAGCTGAAGAGTTTTGCGGTAACTTACCAGGTATAGATACTTTAACTCAGTTAGTTTTCGACTATCAGGACATGAAATATAGAAACATGTTGGTTGAGTTCGAAGTCACTAAAGAGCCAGAAGGTACGCGTGTATTTTTCTTACCTAGTGCTAAGCATAAAAAAGGCTCTATTAATTTAGAATTGCCAAATGGTGTGCCTGAGGCTGGTCAATATTTGATCCATATTACTTTGGTTCCAGATCCTACTGATACTGAAAATCGCACACAAGGTGAGAGATTAGACGTACACATGGGCTTTAAGGCCGGTGGTGGACAGCAAGTTAGCAGAAACAGTATGCTACTTTATGCGTTTTTTGCTTTTGCTGGTTTATATGTGTTGTATCTGTCAAATGCTGGTTTTAAACGTAAAGTCGATGAAATCATTGGTAAAGTTAAAGATTGATTAAATCGTCGCATGTTTTACCTGCGTGATTGACCCTGATAGGCCTGTTGTATGCACTCCTTCGTAGCTGTGTGCAACTGGGCCTATTTTTAATGGGGGCCGATTTTATTAAGAATTAAAGAGGAAATAAATAATGGTAAAGTTATTGTCGGTTGGTGTGCTGTTAATGCTTTTTTCTGTGCCTGTGTTGGCTCAAGATTATGAAGATCATGACGGTATGCTTATGAATCACGGCGATGGCCATCTGATGGACATGGCAGGCGGTATGGTAATGGGGCAAAATGCCGATACTTTACCAGGCGGCTGTGATCGCATCTCAGAAACCAAAGAAATTACCGTACATGCAGGACACAAATATGCCGAGAAGTTTCCAGGCAGAATGTTCGCATTTGATACTCAGGAATTTAACTTCAAGCCTTGTACCAAGCTAACGGTGCATTTTGTTAATGAAGATAATATACGTCATCAGTGGATGATGCATGGATTACCCAAATATTTATACCCTAAAGGTATGTTTCACTTAGAGGCTTCAGGTCCTTCAAAAATATCAGGAACCTTGATTTTACCCCCAGGTGATAAAACTTATTTAGTGCATTGCGACATTGCGCAGCACATGGAAAAAGGCATGAAAGCCCAACTCAAAGTGGGCAAAGGGGATGGTGATTTACCCAGTATTCCCGGTGTAACTGCGTATATTGTCGCAGATGATTACAAGGCGACCTTGCCTGAGTTAGCCATTAAAGCTGAAGCCGATGCAGCGACTGCAGCTAAAGCGGTTGCAATAGCGCCGCCAGTAAAGCCAGTTGTGAAAGCCCCCGCTCCAGATGATTCAAGTATTACCGGCGTAACAGTCATTGGTTTAGCCATAGGGCTACTGATATCACCTTTTTTAGCGCGCAAATTTAAAGGTATGAGTGCTGCAGAAGTCGTTACTTATGTTTTTGATTTATTAAGAACCAGTTTTGATTCATTAGTAAAGTGGCTGGCTAGCTTAATGAAGATGATTATGGCTAATAAGCATAAGATTTTGCCTAAAAAATAAAAGCTAATAACTTTAAATGCCCTGTTATCTTCGGTTGCAGGGCTTTTTTTTGAGAGAAAAATGCTAGAAACATTAACGGGTATTTGGGGGCTGTTTATCAGTGCCTTTATATCCTCTACAGTTGCTCCCGGTGGTTCAGAAGCTGTTTTGGCTTATTTGGTATCAGAAGGCCATCATCCCATTGTTCAGTTGTTAGTTGTTGCTACCGTAGGTAATACCTTAGGTGCTATGACGACTTGGGGGTTAGGTGTTATGGCGGCTAAAAAATACCCCGTCGCTAAATTGTTACCAGAACAGAAACAAAAAGCTTTGGCGCTGGTGCAAAAAAGAGGCGTTTGGATATTATTTTTTTCTTGGTTACCTATTATAGGTGATGCCTTATGTTTTGCCGGTGGCTGGTTAAAACTGCCTTTATTGCCTGCTTGTTTAGTGATATTTTTAGGGAAACTGCTTAGATATGCCCTGCTTGCTTGGGTGTTTGTATGATATTAAGGGTAAAGATTTTGTTGATTAAAAAGTTAAGAGGTTATTGTGCTACGTCATTTCCCTATTAAAGGTATTCTCTATCCTCATAAAAAGCGTGATTATGTTATAGCTATCTTTACTTTTTTTTGTGTGGCGGTTTGTTTGATCAGTGATGCCAATGCCAGTATAGAAAAACAAAACGCACTCGGTGTCAGCGGCTGGGTTTTCTTAATAGGCTTATTGCTGGGTGAAAACAGAGAAGTCAGAATGCAGGTGGTTATTGCTGTCATTTTTGCAACGATAGGTGAACATTTTGCCTCACCTTTTATGGGTGGTTATACCTATCGTTTTGGTAACGTGCCCTCTTATGTGCCTCCGGGTCATGGTATGGTGTATTTAACCGCAGTGGCCTTGGCGCGTTCGGGTTTGTTTCTACGATATGCTCGAGAAATTACCGTATTTGTTCTAGCTGTATGTGGCTTATGGTCATTATGGGGTGTGAGTGGTATTCCCGAACAAGGGGATTATGTTGGAGCTTTGCTGTTTTGCGTATTCTTGATTTATCTATTTAAAGGGCGCTCGCCCATGGTTTATCTAGCGGCTTTTTTTATTACTACTTGGCTGGAATTAATTGGTACGGCTGTGGGTACTTGGAAATGGGCAGCTATTGATCCGGTATTAAACTTGCCGCAAGGTAATCCTCCTAGCGGTGTTGCAGCTTGGTATTGTTTAGTGGATGCAGTGGCTATTGGCGGAGCGCCCATAATTTTAAAGGCTTTCAAAACAGCACATGAAGGTTTCCGGTCTGTCAAAGCTAGAAAGGCGGCTTATCAGAGCTTAGGTAATGATTAGCCTGTGATACGATACTCAGCTGAATCGTTTTCAATCGAACTACAATTAACGTTTAAATAAGAGAGAAAATATGGAACGTCGTGATTTTATGCGTTTAAGTACCGCTGGCGTAGTGGCTAGCGTAGTGAATCCTACTATGGCATTAGCTAATGCTTATAAACCCGTCAAAGGTAGTAGTGATATCTATTACACCAAGGAAGATGCAGGTCGCTGGAGTGGTAAAGTAGCCACACATTTACCTAGCATTGATATAGAAAAAGTGGGTAATGTAGTCACAGTAAAAGTAGTCACTGCACATGAAATGAAAGGCTATGAACACTATATTGTTAAGCACGTATTATTAGATAGTAAGCAAAAGTTTTTAGATGAACATCTGTTTGATCCTACTAAAGACAGTGCTGCTTTATCGACTTTTACACTAAAAGACTATAGCGGCACGCTTTATGTGCTGAGCTTATGTAATAAACATGATCTTTGGTTGAATTCAGCTGAAGTATAAATAAAAGGGTAATCCGCTCGATGGAATAAGCCCGCTTATTCTCTCAAACTAATATTGATGCTTTCTAAATAACGGACTACAAATCTTTGCAGCCTAAACCCAAAAGAATTTTAGTCATTGCTATGCGATTTCTGGGTGACGTATTATTAACGACACCCTTAATTCATTCATTAAAGCTTGCTTATCCTGAAGCTCAAGTAGATGTGCTGGTATATGCTAATACCCTAGCTATGCTTGAAGGCAATCCAGATATTAATCAAATATTGACGACAGTTAACCGCCCAAAGCTTGCAGATTATCGTCGATTGTTGCCTCTGTTATTTAGACGATATGATCTTGCTATGGTGACGCAATCGGGAGATCGCCCGTTTCTTTATGGCTTGCTAGCGGCCTCTACACGAGTTGCGCTTGTACCGTCGAAAAACACCACTGGCTGGTGGAAACGTTACTTTGTTCAGCATTGGCTTGAGTTTGATGACAACACTCACACCGTTTTGCAGCATTTGAAGTTACTGGATGCGCTCAAGATTAAAAAACATTTAACTTTGATTCCTCCGCAACTTAGCGATAGCGAGCAACTAGTAAAACAATATCCTTTTATAAGCGCTAATAAAGATTATGTGGTCTTACATCCACATCCACAGTGGACTTATAAACAATGGACGAGTGATGCTTGGATAGAGCTAGGGCATTATCTGCATGAGCTGGGTTTGTCCTTGGTATTATCATGCGGGCCAGCACAGCAAGAACTTGATTATGTTGCGGCTATTGAACGTCGATTACCTGAGGGTACGATCAATTTGGCAGGTTTTGTGTCCTTGGCTCAATTGGCCACTATCATTTCTAAAGCAAAATTATATATTGGGCCTGATACCGGTATTACTCACTTAGCAGCGGCCACCGGAATTCCAGTGCTTGCTCTGTTCGGACCGACTAATCCTGTGAAATGGGCGCCTTTTCCTATCAATTATCAGTCAGAGCTTAATCCCTTTAATAAAATTGGCGATCAACAAGTAAACAATGTTTATTTAATACAAGGTGCGGGTGCTTGTGTGCCTTGTGATTTAGAAGGTTGTGATCGTCATCGCTTAAGTCATAGTGATTGCCTTAGCAAACTATCAGTTAAAAAAATACGAGCTATTGCCTTGTCGATATTACAAAAAGATAAAAAAACATGAATGTACTTCACACAGAATGTAGTATGAATTGGGGCGGCCAGGAGTTTAGAACCGCTTTAGAAGTTAATTATCTCAATAATAACCAGCATAATTCATGGTTGTTGTGTCATCCAAATAGTCAATTGTATAAAAAAGGCAAGGCATTAGGTGC
>CAMDOP010000231.1 GCA_945903675.1 Crenothrix polyspora | reverse complement strand
CGGTCGGGAGTTCGAATCTCTCCGGGCGCACCATTGAAACCCAAAAGTTTAATCCCCTGTAGCTCAGTCGGTAGAGCGGATGACTGTTAATCATTAGGTCGGCGGTTCGAGCCCGTCCGGGGGAGCCAAATAAATGAAAGCCTTAGAGTAAAATCTAGGGCTTTTTTTATGCCTGAAATATTGCGGGTCAACCCCGGGTCATGAGTTATCTTTGTTCTTGCTGTCATCTAGCGTAATTGTTTGATTATTTTATATACTATATCAGCTATTTTTTTAGCAAGATAAGGCGGTACTGCGTTTCCAACCTGATGGAATTGTTGAGTGCGTGTGCCTTGGAAGAAATAATTATCTGGGAATGTCTGTAATCTTGCTGCTTCTCTGACGGTAAGGCTACGGCACTGTGTTAAATCAGGATGTATAAAATAATGTCCGTCTTTAGAAATATGACTAGTTATAGTAGTTGAGGGGCGGTTTCTCAGTTGAACGCGAAATCGGTCTTCAAACTTCCCACTTTCCCAGTTGTTATGATTTGGTCTCAATCCTTCAAGGTTGAACTCTTTATGTCCTTTGGGAGAGCGACCATAGGTATGGCCAAATGCAGCTACATAAAGATATCGTCTTAAATCGCTAGACATATGACCTCTAGCCTCATGATTTAGCCAAACTTTTAATGAATTGTCGTGATACCATTTTTCAAGATCTGTATTTTGTAATGAGTCTGTGTTTTGAAAGTTAACTCTTAGACCACCCGGTGTTAATTCTGGCTTTAGTTCGCTTCTTTTTTCATCCAGTGTGAGCGCAAGTTTGTATAGATCGATTTTCTTGGATGATTCTTTATGTAGTTCTAATAAGTGCTCCCTGACTACGGAAAACCATTTTTGAGCACTGTCATCATCTTTACTTAATCTGCTTCGTAATCGAGGAAGATCTCTGATTACATCTTCAACAGAAACTTCAGTATCTTTTTTTAATAAGGCGGGGGTAATGTTTATGTCGTTTCTTAGTCCAAGAAGGATTACTCTGTGTCTTGCTTGTGGGATACCGTATTCTTCCGAGCGTATAACGAAATCTTGTATATTTATGTCAGCAGGATTCATTCCCATTTCATAAACTGTTGGGACAGACAATGAATAGATCTTGTACCCATGTGAAAAAATATTACTACTTGAACATCTAGGATTTGATAAATCTTTAAGGATTGTCTGAAAAATTTTTTGATTGTCGACGGTCGCAGATAATATCCCCTTTACATTTTCCATTACAAAAATGGCAGGTTGAAATTTCTGGAGGATACGAAGGTATTCTCGGTAAAGATAGTGTCTATTATCTTCTTCAGGGCGATAGTTATTTTTTCCAATATTTCTGGATCGACCTACCAGAGAGTAGGCTTGGCAGGGAGGTCCACCAATTAAAACCCAAGGCGAATCAATTGATATATTTGATTTTTTAAGTATCGAGTCTAGTTCTTGATTATCAGTTTCGACTCCTAATGTTAAACGTCTAGCTTCTTTATCAGCTTCATTCCAAGCAAAAAAAGTTTTATCGTCATAGGGTGTTAGTTGCTCACCATTGCAGAACCGATAGTAGCTTCTGATTAGGTTATCATTTTGATTTTTAAGGATACGATAGAATGATCGAAGTTTTAATGTTTGATGAGCTGAGGCTTCCATTTCAGCAGAAATTATAATTTTAAAAGCATTGCCATTATTGAATGATGAAAAACCTTCTCCAAGTCCTCCTGGGCCGGCGAATAAATCAACTATAGGGTTTATATTGTTTTTATGCATATAGGGTTACTGCTGATATGTATCTCTTGTGATAAATAGAGTCGCCGCCTGTTATGGTGTAAAAGTTATTTGAAAATTTCAGCAATAGTTTCTGGGAAATCATAATTGCTTGTTTCCACAATGAATCTCGCGATGACTTTTCGGACATAGAGCTAATACATTAAGCAGTTCGTCGTTACGACCCTTTGCTAAAGAAATAATGTGGTGTACTTCAAGGTACGGCGAGCTATTTGTCTTTCTTATAAAAGGTGCCGATTTGTTACACCTTTCGCAAAAAACCTTTTGCTCGAATCAATGCTTCAGCAACATTATCAGTAGATTTAGAGTTAATTAAAATATTTTAATAGTTCGGAAAAGAATCCCCTTTCATGATCAGTTGGTGTCCCAATAATAGAGGCTCTATCCAATCCATTATTGATTGTTTCACAAGTTGTTTCTGGCAATAATGTACACGCATGACATGCTGCCATATTTATTAATCTTGAACCACCCCCTCCAAGATTTTCTGAGCATACTGGGTCAGCTGAGCACCATGAACTTTTATTGATTGCTTTTTTAACAGTATTTTCAAATAATTCAGGACGACCCATTCTAACAAGGCCGCCGAGACTGCCGTCTGAATCTCCAGATGCAGTATAAATTAATATGCCCGCCATTGGTGCTTGTTCATCAGATGAGACAAATAATCTTTCTCTAAGTGAGGCTGATGAGTAACCACATTCATATATCAATTGATTAATTAGAATATGTGAAAGGGTGTGAACTAGCTGGTAACGAGATGCCCATTTCCAGTCCACATTGCTGCTGGGCGGTAAAAGCATTGTTTCAAGGGACATTCTATCTACAAAATTTTTTGTATATCTCTTTTGTAACCATTCACTATTATTTTGTAACCACTTTTGAATTGTAAGCTCTGAAAGTTCAAGGTAAACTCCTTCACCATAGTTTTTAACTGCAGGTAACCATGTTTCTGAACCAGGTGTTTTCATAAATAATTGTTTTATGGCTACTTCTGGCATTCCCTCAAGCGGATTTTCGGATCGTATGAGACGATCAAAACCATAAAAAACTCTTGTTTCTCGTAATTTTTCAATTAAGTTCACCTTAGTGAAAAATTTTTGTAGGGAGGAAGGGACATCTGAAGAGATAACACAAAGTTCATTGCTGATACCTTCCGTAATTGAGTTACGTAAAATATTGTATTCTGTACGTCTGAAAGCCAGAAGTACAGAGTCATTCGTTAATGGGATGGGTGATGGAGAACTAGACGATCGGCCACTACCGATATTTTCAAATGCTTCGATAATAGTTTCATCAGATGGCAGAGGAAGATCCCCGCATTCTTCTGTGATTATTCGTTTGATGATCTCTATCCCCATTTCTTTATAACCTAATTTGAACATAACGGAAGCGGGTGATAATTTTTCTGAGTTAGTTATGATATCTTGTATTTTTTTCGTGAGAGGATCTGCGTCTAAATCGGGTAAAAAAATGGAGGATATTGTTTTTGCAAAATAGATATTTGATTGGTTGATTAAAACAGCCGCGAGAGGTTTTTCGCAATATTCATTGATACAGTTTTCGCCCAGCCAAGGTCTTTGACCAGAACAGTTAATACCTGCCTTTAGTAAGCCTGATTCACCGTTTTCTAGATTTATAAATGTTGCACCTGCTAAGGATTTCCATTTATTGCAATTTTTGCATGAGATTTTTATTGAAGTTAAATCCACCCCCCCAGCATCATTTAATTTGAGCCCCATATCGTTGTTGCAAGTACAGCTTAACCATTCTTTCCATGGAAAATCTGATATATGACCTGCCTCACAAACTGCAATAAAACGAACAGGACGCCAAGCACCTTTTTCGATTTTTTTACTTTCGAGGTTAAAGCGTCTTAAATCTCCACTAGTGTTATTGACGTACCATCTTGGAAAACGGTGTGTATGTATTTTGAGCCCTGATAATTTGATATTATCTTTATCAAATATGTATTTAGGCGGTTGCCTTAATGTGGAGACTTTTAATATATTTGTTAACCTTGGTTCGACAATAAGGTTAATGCTTATCGCTTCTGGTATCTCTTCAAGTCTACCGTTTTCTTGTTTAACAAACCAATAATCTAGTCCGCAGATAATGTTTGGTATGCCGTACTTATCAGTGTAAATACTGCCAGGTGCAAATGGAGATAATAATTGACTAATTCTAACTTCACTACCCATTTCATTGGCCTTCTAAAGTGTAATAGTCAGTTATTTGTAGATAACCGCTTGAATCAACATTCCTCATGCTGCTTAGAATGGTTTCACCCTTTCTTTTTTGAGTTTCAGTGGCAAATTGTCCAGGCCAAAGCATGAGATACTCCCCATCATTCTTTTGAGGATACTGTTCCCAAGCTAAAGGATTCTTTTCCCACTTTGCTAAAAAGCGATCGTACAACTTACTCATTTCCTTACTAACCCTTACTTTTTCATTTCGATCTTGAACGATTAATAAGCAACGATCGTGTAATATTTTATAACCAGTTTCTAGGTGTTTCCGATATTCTTCAAGGTACCCACCACTTGGCGTTGAAGAATCATAGAATTGTCTAGCCCACATTATTAATGCGCTTATCATCGCGCGATCTAAGG
Source organism: Crenothrix polyspora (assembly GCA_945903675.1). Taxonomy (GTDB): domain Bacteria; phylum Pseudomonadota; class Gammaproteobacteria; order Methylococcales; family Methylomonadaceae; genus Methylobacter_C. The sequence goes on along the minus strand of CAMDOP010000231.1, from coordinate 1,012 downwards.
CTTGTATTGAAAAAGGAGTTGCAGTGGTCGGTTCAACTTGTTCATAAAGGCGTCTGTGGTAACTATGGAACTGTTCGAAATGTGATCTATCTCGACTTTTTGCTGTGTTATACATTGATATGATTAACCCGGGTCTCTCCCACCATTTTCTTCCAACTCGACCAGTAACTTGGATGTATTGGGCAGTTGATTTTGGTTGACCGATAATAGCCATTAAAGAGAGCCTATCAATGTCTACACCTACTTCAATAATATTTGAGGCTAAGCATACATCTACAGCATCCTTTTTGTCCCATTCGGTGCTCAGCCTGTCCATAATATGAACCAGTTCTGCTTGTCCATTACGGCTTGTTAATTCTTCAATTTTATGCAGATATCTATATTTAGTTTTCTCAAATCCATATTTATAGAAATAGTTTTTAAGTCGAGCCGCAATATCTGAATCGAAAAGTGTTCTTGCACCACCAAGTTCGCGTAAACTGTTATAAAAGGTAAGTAGAGTCCACCATGGATCTTTATTGTCATTGTCAAAAAAATAAGGACGAAACAGGGCCGCAGTAAAAGTTCTTACTTGTGTAGTTAGGAATGAGCCATATCCATAAGCATGGATGCCTAAATATAAACGACCAGGAAGAAGCTCATTCGTCTCATTTGATGTGGCATAACGTCCAAAAAAAGAGTCTTTCATTAATAAACCGGGGCTTGGAAACAATTGTACTTCTTGTCTGGCATATATTGATTTAACTTGCTCTTTTGCGCCTCTTATTGTGGCAGTGGATGCGATTACTTTAGGTTTAACATTTTCATAAGTGCATAGTTCTTCTATAATCCCTTCATATACCCCGTAAATAGTTCCTAAGGGGCCTGAAATTAAATGAAATTCATCTTGTATAATCAAACCTGGTGGTCTTGCATTTATTGTTACATTTCCGTTATCTGAGTGTTTTCTGCCAAATATTGCGCCAGCCTTAGGTCTATATGCAAGTATTGCAAATTTATCCGCAGTTCCTAT
>CAMDOP010000230.1 GCA_945903675.1 Crenothrix polyspora | reverse complement strand
TGCAATCATGCGAAAATTAATTCACGCTATTCACGGGATGTTGAAAAATGACGAACCTTTCGATAATACACGTTTCTATAAAATTCCGGTCTCGGCCGTATAGTGAAAAATGAACGTAAATACCTTTGACTTTGAACAGAGTATCTACGTTAACAGATTACCATTTACAAACTCTGGCGAAATAGCACCGTAGGTTGGGCTGCGTGTTCTTTGCAACCCAACATTATCATCAATCAATGTTGGGTTAACGATAAAGCCGTTAGCCCAACCTACGTAAGATGTATATTTTATCGTTCCCACGCTCTGCGTGGGAATGCCGCCGGTGACGCTCTGCGTCACGCATCGCTGGAGCGATGCAGGATACATTCCCACGCAGAGCGTCACTGCCATTAAGTTAATCATTTCAAATTTTAAAAGCAATGCTTTTTCAATCGCTTATGGTAATTTAGCAAAACGGTAGCTGATGATTTTTTACGCGGTGGATTTCTGTCTTTCCGTTCTAGGCAGGGGTTTTTTAAAAACACGGCAGTCAGTTTGTCAAAAATCACATCGGTAGCCAAATTGCTCATCAACAGCGAAAACGCTTGTGTTTTGATGGCATTAAAGGAAACGGCTCGGTTGACTTTTTGCGGATACTGCGTGTCTTTTGCATCCAATAACGCTTGTGCTTGATCTGTTAATATAGATTCAAGGCCCGATAAATAGAGCGTAGCGTAAAAATCTTGTTTAACTGCCTCTACACCTAGACCGCTAAAATTCTCTAGGGTTAAGCGCGTTTTTATCACACCGTAAAACGTTTCAATACCCCAGCGAAGTCCATATAACGTTAAAAAGTCATGAGTAGGATAACGGGTTTCATCCAGCAATGAGGTAACGAGTACTTCAAATTCACCGGTACTCAATAATACACGAACAAAACGTACCGTGAGGGTTTCTGGCAAGCCGGAAGCGTGTATCATGGGTATTTGCTCAGCACAGGGCCTTAGCACAACGATCTGACTGTCTGCACCTCCACCTTTTAGCATCCGTCTTGCTACACCAAACGAAGCGGCCGAACAGCGAATAGCAAAATCACGTTCACTGTGTATGCAGGTTGCCAACATCCGATAGGATGGGTAATTCCTATCCATCAGCAGTAAATCGTCACACTGAGTATGCTTCAAATGCGCGATGGCTAAATTAACTTCATAAGCATTAGCTTGCGCCAAGGTCGCGTCAATACTGACTCTGTTTAATACATCAAATAATACCGAAGCCAATGCGTAAGGATGTTCACCTTGCACTTCCGAATCTTGGCCTTGTGAATAGGCAATAGTGCCAAAGGTATCACATATTTCCTGAGTATTCGGCAGGCGGATTTTAGAGCCGTCAATGGCAAGAATTCGTTTGTCCCAGAATTTATTAAAGTCATTATCCTGGTAGAATACGTCAACTATAGCCTTCTGGTTTAACTCAATAAATGCGGTATGCTTTAATTTATAACGTGCTTGTGAATAAGCGCTCGCAGTTACTTCATCAAGCCCTAAATCGCGCATAGTTTCATTGACGATACACTGTAGCGATTTTACACTTTTCCGTAACACCATCGTTAAAACGACCGCAAATGGCAAGCTACGAAGGCGAGTAAACATTTTTTCTGTCTTCCGGTTTCGGTTTTTAAAATCATTATCGCTAATCAATTTACGACTCGTTTTTACTACCTGTGTTTTTTATTCATACTGGCAATTTAATTTAAGTATTTTCGCCTATTATCTACTTTTCCGCTTAACTTAATGGCAGTGACGCAGAGCGTGGGAACGATATAAGATGGATTTACAAACTCTGGCGAAATTGAAAGATAGTCTCGTCAGTCAGCGGTTCACGATGGTGATCCAAAATAGTGCCATCGAGTTCTACGGCTAATATCTGTAAGGTTTCGATAAAGTCATCAAAGACTAAATGAGCATCATCCAAAACTCCAGGCTGCATAAAGAACACTAGACCACGACAATAAAAGTCATCTAAATCTTCGCTAGGAAAGGTACCCGATTCTTGCATACAGGCAACGCCAAAATCGACTAGGCGGTTGGCATCTAAGCGCTCATAAATGCGTAAGCTACCATATTCTAAACCAACAATACCGAAGGCTTGATCTAAATCCCCGCCATTAAACCCTTCGGGCGCATTGGCAATTAAACTAAATTGAATGACCCCAGGCACAGAAAATCGAGGCGAAGGCTCAAGGTCATCGGCTTCAGGTTCAAAGACGGCATCATCTTTATCATAATAATGCGGATCAACGGTGTCCTCTTCCTCCATAGCATAGAGTGTTTCTGCTTTTAAAGAAGACGCATATTCTTCTTTAAAGGCCAAATCATCTTCAGCATCCCATTGTGCCTGTAGGCGTTGGTTCTTAAAATAAGCCCACGTTAACATACCCACGACGATTAACAGACCGGTGGCAATAATTACAATTCTTAGTAGTTCTTTATCCATTATATTTCCGCCAGACTCACTGCTTCTTCAAGATCAACTGCAACCATCCGAGATACTCCCGGTTCTTTCATCGTAACACCTGCAAGCTGTTTTGCAATTTCCATAGTGACCTTATTATGAGAAATATACAAAAACTGCACAGATGCCGACATCTCTTCTACCATTTTCGAAAATCGCCCTACGTTAGCATCATCAAGAGGTGCATCGACCTCATCTAGCAAACAAAAGGGTGCGGGGTTAAGCTCAAAGATAGAAAACACCAAGGCGACAGCCGTTAATGCCTTCTCACCACCCGATAATAAATGTATAGAGCTATTACGCTTGCCGGGCGGTTGGGCAATAATATTAACCCCCGCTTCCAGCAAGTCTTGTTCAGTTAATTCTAAATAAGCGCGGCCGCCGCCAAAGAGTTTTGGAAACTTCTCTTGTAAGCCGGTGTTTATTTTATCGAAAGTTTCTTTAAAACGCAGTCTACTTTCTTTATCAATCTTACTAATCGCTTGATCGAGTAAAGTAAGCGCCTCTAGCAAATCATCCTTTTGCTCATTAAGAAAATTCAAACGCTCCGCTTGTGACTTATATTCTTCGATAGCCGTCAGGTTAATCGTACCTAAGCGCTCTATCTGCTGGCATAAGTCATCGACCTTGCTCTTCCAGTTAGCTTCTTCTGCGAACTCTGGCAGCGTGGTTAAGACCTGTTCTGCATCAGCATCGATTTCTTTAAGCTGCTCATTGACGGTTTGTTGCCTAACCTTACTTTCTTGCAGCTCAAAACGTATAGTATCTAAGGCTTCTTTTTGTTTGTCTAGTGCTTGCTGAGTTCGGCTGTGTTGTTCAGAGCTCTGGTTGATCTCAAGCTCAACGGCTTCTTGCGCTAGACGCTGACTTTTTAAGGTCGCTTCTAACTGATCTTTATTAATGATACTCGCTGCTAATTGCTGTTTTTCCTCGTCAAGAGGGCTTAAGCTTTGTTCTAATTTAGTATTCAGTTCTTCTATGCGCTCAACCGAGAGTTGATGCTGCATGTGTAAGCGTTCGATTTGCTTAGTCGTTGCCACTTCGGCAGTGCCTAAGGATTCAATTTTCGCCTTAATACTATATAAGGCTTGTCTTGCCTCATTAACGGCAAGTTCACACTCAGCTAGCCTAGCTTGCAAGAGTAGGTCAGCGCCTTCTAATTGCTGTTTTTGCAAATCTTGTTCTTCTAAGACCAGCTCCGCCTCGTCTTGTAACAGCCGAGATTCAGCAATGACCTCGTTATTATCAGTTAAGGAGCGATTAATGTCTTCAAGCTCATTCGCTATTTGTAATAAGCGATGTTGCTGATGTTCCCAGCGCGTGGAATAAGCACTAAATTCAGCACTCTTAGACGACAATTCAGCGCCCAGCTTATTATCTTGCTGTTGAATCAGCTCACGATTGTGTTCAGCTTCTTTCAGTGCTTCTTCGGTGACTGATAATTGTTCTTCAAAATCGCTGATTTCACCTTGCAACTCATCTTGTCTTACTTTCAACTGGCGCAATTCCTTTTCACGCTGTAACACGCCGACTTTAGCATCTTTAGTATGGGTAACTTTTAACCAACCCGGGCCAAACCAAGTGCCATCAGGCGTGATCACCGATTCATGCGCCAAGCACTGCTCAGCTAAACGCTGGGCTGCGTCATTATCATCGGCGCAATAAATACCGCTTAACAGGGCAGACAAATCCCAAGGCGCGTTTACCATATCCACTAAAGCGGGCTTGGTTGAGGCAAGGCTAGTAGTGGGAGCGTCGCGAGTGGCAAACAGCGTAATGGCTTCTTTAGAAAGCTCTGATAAGCCTGACAGTAAGGGCTTAATATCCGCTACACAAATCGCTTCCAAATAATGGCTTAGCACGGTTTCAGCGGCGGTATCCCAGCCGGCTGCTACGTCGATAAACTCAGCCAAACGTTGGTTGTCGGCTAAGTTCATAGTCTCTAACCAGGCATTAAGCGTTTTATTATCTTTGCCCATCGCATGTTGTTGTAATAACTCTAGCGAAGTAATCTTGCCCTTGATGCTATGGCTTTCAGAGCGGCGGCTATGTAAATAATCATGAAACTGCTTAACCTGTTGCCGCTGTTCGCTAATCTGATGATGTAACTGTTCTAACTGCGCTTGATGGTTATCGCGTTGATAGCCAATAATTTCAATATCAGCATCTAAGGTTTCTATATTAGTTTGTAATTCACTCGCCGAGAGCTCATCGCGCTCGCCTTGCAATTTATCGAGTCGCGCTTGTAATTGACGGCTTTGATTATCTAACTGTTGCACAGTCACACGGTTGACTTCGGCTTGCTCTTTATACTGTGAACTCGTCGAACGATAAGCTTCCCACTGCGCCTGCCAGGCCGAGCGCTGTTGCAAGCTATCTTGTTGATTTAAGCTAAGCTCCTCAGCTCTGGCCTCAGTGGTCATGATCTCGTCTTCAGCTTCAACCAAGCTTTGTTTAATATCTTCTAAAGCCAAACTATCGGCTTGCAGTTGGCTTAACGATTGTTCGGCCTGCACTTGCGCACGATTGATCTCGATCAGCGTTTCTTCATGGCTGGCAGCATGATGCTTAATGGCTTGCTCCAAAGCACTGACTTCACCAACCAACCGATAATATTCGCCTTGAGTATGGTCTAAGCCTTGTTGTTGGGCTTTATGGTTTAGGCGCTTATCGGCAATGCCCGCATCAAGCTCACGCAGCTCTATAAATAAGCGATTATGTTCGGCAGCAATCTCATGAAGCTTAGTTTCAAGTTGGCTAGCGGCCTGATGATAAGCGCGCCAGCGCATGGCTAACATCTCCAGTCTAAATTGGCGCTCATGGCCTTTAAGCTCAGTATACTTTTCAGCCTTTTCGGCTTGCTTTTGTAGATGCTTAAGTTGCTTTTCGACTTCTTCACGCAAATCTTCCAGACGCTCAAGATTCTCGCGCGTGTGTT
>CAMDOP010000229.1 GCA_945903675.1 Crenothrix polyspora | reverse complement strand
CCACAAGAAACCGACATGGCAAACTGGCTGGAAGCTGCGGCTGACACCAAGGGGTGGGAATGAGGCGCGGTGATCTGGTAACGATTGTGTTACAAGGCACTTATGGCAAACCGCGTCCCGCCTTGATTATTCAATCAGATTTATTTTCTGAGCATCCCTCCGTAATCATCATTCCAATCACCAGTGAGTTGCGGGACACACCATTGTTTCGTGTTCCGGTTAGGTATGGCGAAAGTACAGGACTAAGAAAACCGTCAGAAGTCATGGTAGACAAAGTACAAACCATTCCACGCGAAAAAATAGGGGCAGTGTTTGGACGGTTAGCCGAAGAAGATATGTTGGCCGTTAATCGGGCATTAGCCGTGTTCCTAGGGGTTGTATAAAGATAACCGCCTTGGCTTGTGGCGGTGCAGATGCACCCTCAAACATGCAATGGCAATCCGTCGCAGAGGGTAAAGCAAAAGACAAATGGGAGCGTAAAGGTTGCCAAATTAACCATGGCTCTAGGTATATGGCGCGGTTATTTTAAAAAAAGAAAGGAGTCAGACGTTCGCAGTAACAACAATTTAGCTAGCGGGTTAAAGTCCCGTCCGAGGAGTTGTCCAACAAGGCCAATCATTTTGCATTACGAACCAAGCTATTCATCAAGGCCAACCAAATGGCTTATGCAGAGCTGCAAAAATTACGGACTGCGTAACATCAGTTAGTGAAACTAAACCACGATGAAGCCCTGTAAGTACAAGGCTGAATGGTGTTTGTCACACTCCATTACAAATCTTTTATGTACATAATGTCATTCTGCGTCCAGACTCCTACGTGGATTCAATATATCGCATCTTAACTCTGAATACACTGCATTAAAAGCACTGAGGCGGTAGGAAATCCGTATTTTTAAAGAAATATAACCCTGTTCAAAAGGAAATTATTATGAAAAACATAGTTACAAAATGCTTAGTTTTAAGCGCACTTGCGATCGGAATGTCGTCAACTGTTATGGCTGATAAAAGCTCAAGCCCCGATGCGCAGTGCAATAACGCCACACTAAAGGGTCGCTACATCATTGCCGCCACTACGGCCCTAAACTCATTGGCCGGAGAATTATATTTCCACGGAGACGGAACCGGAAAATATAGCGTCACTATAAAACAATCATCAGCGGATAAACCAGACATTAACAGAAGCAACACCTTCTTATACTCAAAGGACAGCTTCGGCGATTGTCACTTCGTATTACATACAATAAACCCCTCCGCTTCACTCGGAATGTACTCGTCCATGTCTGGTGACACTATAGCAGTGGTACAAGGGCATGAAGGAGATCTAAATGGGGCAGCCGCTTATTACATATACAGAGATAAACAAACCAGTCCGCCATAAATAAAATAACCTCCCCATAACGACCATAGATCGTCAATGCGCAATGTGGGGATGTTCTCTAACCGGTGATGATTAGATGTTCCAAGACAAATAGCCAAATTCGGTTAAACAACTGCCTAATTATGCACTAACTTTAATTAACTCTCTCATTAGGAAATTTTTATAAAAACCTACTAACTTTTATGATGCAGGCAGTACTTTTGAGCGCCATGATTGAGTGTTTTAACGTTTATCCATTTGTTATATAAAGAGGTCTCTCGCTTAGAGCAACGCCTGTTGAATTTCCTTGAGCGGATTAGAGTCAAGTCATGCATTTTTGAATTTCTTTAAAATACAAACCCTGCCTCTCACTTTCCGATTGCCTAAAGCGTAAAACCGCTTTGGTCTACGATCCCGCTAATTGCAGGATCGCGCTGAAACTTTCTGTGTTGAAAATAGTGGTTACTATAAAAACATCTACTCTCTAATTTATACTCATCGAGAGCAACATGTATAAATAAATGAGTTTTCTATACATGCCTAAGTTAATATGTATAAAAATACAGTCTTCAATTTTTTGTTCGCCGATATACTAACGTCGCATTTGTCCTACGCATGGTATGAGTTCCATAAGCAACTGGATCAAGGGCAATTGACTTGACCCAATTCTCAACGATTCGAGCATATTGCCGTGGAGCAGTTCACTCACGCCATCAGTAATGATTTTTGTATCACCAAAATTACCGTTAGCGACTCTCGCTAAACGCATGGTGAGCAATTTTTTAACACGTTCAGTAGCTAAATATCAGATGTTCAAATATTGAAGTGTATTACGATCGCAAACGGCTTCATTCCAAATTGGGCTATGTCAGTCCAGAAACTTTTGAAGTTAAAAAAGTCGCTTAGCTATGTTTCCCCTTAAATACGGGCAAGATCATAATAAATAGCGCCAGTAAATCATTAGGTTCAGTGCAAGAATATAGCAACAGGTTATGCGTATGTTTTGTTGGTTTTGGACAGATATGCCAATAAAGTCTATACAGATAATATCCATTGATATTTTTTGGGGAAATCGTTGGTGCCACAAATAATATAAGGGAATATTATGAATCTTATATTATTTTTTTAGCTAATGGCTATTAGTTTTTACAGCAATTGGCTTGATAATTTTTAGGATGTTTCAGTTTTTATAGTATATTTGTATCAAAATACCGTACCTCAAGCCTAGATTTACTAAGCTCCAAAACATATGATGCTGAATGACAAGTATGATTACATTTATTTCCAATTTACCAGTCTTCGCCTTGCTTCCTCTATTTGTACTTTCTTTCGTACTGGCTAGTTTAGGTTTACTATTCTTCATTCATAAACAATTAGCCTGGTTGGTTTTTACTGATTCAGTCAAATATGCTGATATTTTTTCCAACTGCCTTACTATGATTTTTGGATTTATGTTAGCGTTTATTACTGTTGCAGCTTGGGAAAATCATAATGACCTTGGTGATACGGTATCAAAAGAAACTAACACTCTACAGAATATGTACCGAACACTTGAAGGTTATCCTCCGGAGTTTCAAGAAGAGGGGAAAAAGAAGTTAAAAATATACGTAAGCGAGGTCATTGAAAAAGAATGGCCGGCAATGGCACTAGATCAATACGATGTTAGCGCTTATCAAAAGCTAAGGGGCTATCACAATCATATTATTCAATTTCAGCCCAAAAATAATGGTGAAATTGCAGCGCATCAAGAAGAGCTTAGACTATTTTCAAGCTACCGCGAATTGCGCCGAGATCGGGTTGAGGGAACAAAGCCAATAATTGATAAAGGGATGTGGAGTGTATTGATTTTAAGTGCAGTTTTATTTATGTTGTTCTTATGCCTATTTAAAAAGAGCAGTTTATTTGTCCATGCACTAATGATTACATTTGTGGCGACTTCCCTTAGTCTGATTTACTTTTTATTAGTGATATACGACCATCCGTTTATTGGATCAAGCCCTTTGAGTCCGGAGCCTTTCCAAAAACTACTTGATTATTACTGGTTAACTCCAGCACAGGGGATATAGAGTTAGCAGCAAAGCAACTGCCAATACTTCAAGTATAAAAAGCTGACAACTTGCTGGCTTAGAAATATCCTAGCAGAACGTCATTAGCAAACGGCTCAACTTTATATTAAGGTTAAGTAGTTAAACAGCTATGTCATCCTCAAAAAACAGCTACCCATGCCAATACGCATGCGGGAGACTGGATGATGAGTGTTATCAATTAATTTGAACCGTTGCTAATGAAGTATTATCGGGCAAATATAATAATATCTTCCCTCTTCATGTCTGGATGAGTAGATTGGCGCTCAGTTCATTATGAAGATTTTGAAAACTATAATCCATAGGTAATGTATGAATATAGAATGTAACTCTGATCTGGCATTGCTTGCGCTTCGCATTAGCGTGGGGTACGTGTTCCTTTTCGCAGCATGGAAAAACACCCAAAATGAAGCCGCTAGAAAAGCTACGATTTTTGATACTAGTTTATTATTCCAAAATCTACAAGTTTCAGACAGGATGAGAATTTCAAAGCTGTGTGCGATTATCGGGATGATTATGATGTATCTTGGTGGTATTTCTGTACTTTTAGGACTGGAACCACGTATAGGCGGCATTCTAATTGCTGTATTCAGTGCTCTTGGCATGCGAATTCATGCCATCAAAGCTGAGGAGGCAAAACAAGCAGGTGAATCTGGTAATTTGATGGGGTGGTCAGGATATAGCGGGCACTCCGCTGCAGAAGTTAAAAACTGGGGCTTTATTGGTGCGGGTATTTTTTTCTTGCTTGGAGGGGTAGGTGATTACGGTTTTGGCATCGATTATCTTGGTCAATGGCTTGCACCTACTGGACGATAATATTGTTTGTATTCATGCTCATTTATTTATAATTAAGCGTGGTTTAGATCTGATTTAGTTTAAGTTAATCTTTTTACACTAAATAAAGGTAGTAGATTACTACTTGTAGTTTTTTTTATTTTATATGGAATGTCGATGAATGAGCCAGAGCAAAGTAAGGTAAAAATGACTGGGGCAGTTGCGTTAATTCAATTGCTTGAGAAGCATGGGGTAACACATATATTTGGTATTCCCGGTGCAAAAATAGACAGTTTATTTATTGCGCTTCTCAATTCGACTGTAAAGCTGGTAATTTGCAGGCATGAGCAAAATGCTGCCTTTATGGCTGCCGCAATGGGAAGAATGACGGGTAAGGTTGGTGTCTGTATAGTGACCTCTGGTCCAGGCGTGACTAATCTTGTTACAGGGCTCGCTACTGCCACAGCGGAAGGGGATCCTGTTTTGGCGATTGGCGGTGAGGTTTCAATAGATGATCGACTCAAGCGAACACATCAATCTATTAACGCCATTAATTTGATGCGGCCAGCGACCAAGTATTCGGAAGAAGTTACATCAATTAATCAATTAGGTGAAATTTTAGGTAACGCTATTCGTGCTGCAGAAGAAGGTAGGCAGGGTGCTGCTTTTATTGGACTTCCAAAAGATATTGGTTTTTCTGAAATGCCTAGTTCAATTAATACAGGCTTTGGGCGACGTGTAAAATTAGGTGCTGGCTCACTGGATGAGATTAATTTAGCCGCCTCAACAATTAATCAATGTAAAAAGCCTATTTTAATTTTGGGTGATCAAGCATCACGACCTGAATACGCTGAAGTATTGAAAGCGTTTTTATCAAAAACTAGCATACCTTATATATCAACTTTTCAGGGTCCTGGAGCTTGGGCTGAACCAACAAATAACCCAACGTTTGCAGGAAGAGTTGGATTATTCAGAAATCAACCTAGTGATCAATTACTTGATTCTGCCGATTGTGTGGTTACAGTCGGTTTTAACCCGATGGAGTATGATCCAAGTATTTGGAATACTAATAACTAAAGTTTCGGAGTTAAAAAATAGAGGCAACATACTAATAAATATATAAAAAAGCGCCCTACAGGGGTATAATTACGGTTAGTTGAAGACCCCATCAAACTCAAGTAGGACGCATAATGAATCGTGACACAAAAATGACAGAACTACC
>CAMDOP010000228.1 GCA_945903675.1 Crenothrix polyspora | reverse complement strand
ATGGGCTTATGTCGGATAAAAAACATTTTTACGATCAGCTTGATGAGGACATCAAAAACATACTGTTAGCGCAAATTCGTAATGTCTGGACGCATCACTCAACGTCATTAGAAGGCAATAGTTTAACGCTAGCCGAAACGGATTTTATTCTTGAAGAAGGCTTAACCATTCAAGGTAAACCCCTTAAAGACCATAATGAAGTTTTTGGTCATGCCAGAGCCATTGAGCGCATTTATGGCTTATTAAATACCTCAGAAATCATTACCCAACAAGATATTTTTCAGTTACATGAAACCGTATTGACTGAGCGAGTACTTGACATTTATCAGCCGGTAGGAAAATGGAAAGTGCAGAGCAACTTTACCAACTATACTGATAACGACAATAAGCAACAATGGCGTGAATATCCTGCGCCACAAAAAATCCAGGGATTGATGTCCCAATGGCTAGATCATTTAAATAACAGTCTTACAACGACTCATACTCAAGATACAGCGGCAGACATATACGCGGATTTGCATTTGAACTTTGTTACGATTCATCCTTTTTTTGATGGCAATGGCAGGATGGCCCGCCTGCTGGCTAATTTACCTGTTTTAAAATCAGGATTTCCACCCATTGTTGTTCCACAAGAAGATCGTTATCACTACAAGCAGTGTTTGTCTGATTATCAAAACACGGTTGAAAATCTGGCAGACTTAAGCGAATTAGCACAATTACCTGCTAACAGTGAAAAGCAGAACTTTGTTGAGTTGTGCATAGGTTATTGGTCAGAAACGAGTGGCTTATTGGATCAAGCCATTGCCATGCAACAAAAGCGCTTGAAACAATTGCAATGAGTGACATCAATGAACAAATCAAATTGTCGTTACCACCCCCTAGACTTAAAAAGGCCGATCTGAATAACATTTAAAACGTCATCATCTGACGCTGTGCTCGTTTATAATCAGTCCTTACGATTCTTAACTCAGTAATCACTATGAAATTTATACATACTTCTGATTGGCATATTGGCCGTCAATTTCACAGCGTGTCTTTACTTGATGATCAACGCCATGTGCTTGATCAAATTGTTGCGCATATTAAAGACGAAGCGGTTGATGCGGTGATTATTGCCGGCGATATTTATGATCGCTCAGTGCCTCCGGCAGCGGCGGTTAGTTTGTTAGATGAGGTGTTAAATACTATTTGCTCTGACTTAGGCGTCCCAGTGATATTAATTCCTGGCAATCATGATGGTGCCGAGCGCTTACGCTTTGGTTCAAACCAACTCAGCCAAGCTGGATTACACATAATGGCTGACTTAGACCAAATCACTCAGCCCGTCGTTTTAAGCAAAAACGGTTGTGACGTGTCATTTTATGGCATTCCTTATAACGACCCTGAATCGGTGCGTAATCATTTTTCGGTTGATGTTTCTAGTCATGATGAAGCCCATCAATATTTAGTCGAGCAAATTGATAGTGTTAAAGCCGCTAAAAATATTAATGTGTTAATTAGCCATTGTTTTATTGATGGCGCAGAAGAGTCTGAATCAGAAAGGCCTTTATCTATTGGCGGTGCTGATCGCGTGAGTGTTGAGCCTTTTAAAAGTTTTGATTATGTGGCGTTAGGGCATTTACATAATCCACAATATAAAGGTGAAGAGCATATTCGTTATTCAGGGTCTATTTTGAAATATAGTTTTTCAGAGCAGCGACAACAGAAAGGCGTGACGCTTGTTGAAATGCAGGCTGATGGTCTTAAATCGACTAAGCATCTAGCCTTAAAGCCACTAAGAGACATGCGGATTTTAGAAGGGGAGCTTGAAGACCTTCTAAAACAAGGGCTAACTGATCCTAATAACCACGATTATTTATTGATAAGATTAACCGATCAAAACGCCATTCTTGAACCTATGGCTAAATTAAGACAAGTTTACTAGAATGTGCTGCACATAGAAAAAACATGGCTACAAGAATCTGGAGATCTGCAAGTTAATCGTGAAAAACTTAAACGCGGCGAACTTGAGATGTTTCAAGATTTCTTTAAACAGGTTTCTAATCAAGAATTAAGCCCTGAGCAATACCAAGCCATTGCAAATATTATTACCAATATCAGCACTCATGAAGGTGGTTTAGCATGAAACCTTTAAAGCTTGTTTTGCAGGCATTTGGTCCCTTCGTAAAAACGGAACAGATCGATTTTAGTGCGTTAGGCGCCAATCCTTTATTTTTGATTAATGGCCCGACCGGTGCGGGTAAAAGTTCAATATTAGATGCTATCTGTTTTGCTTTATTTGGGCAAACCACGGGTGCAGAGCGAGAAGGTGCTCAAATGCGCTGTGATAATGCCGCAGCGGATTTGCTCACTGAAGTGATTTTAGATTTTTCTTTAGGTAGTAAAAGCTATCGAATCAGAAGGATGCCAACCCAAGAACGCCCAAAAGCTAAAGGTGAGGGCACTACTAATCAATTAGCTGAAGCGCAACTTTGGCTACTTGATGGTACTGTTGATGGCGAACTGCTAGTCGCTAAAAAGGTGAATGAGGCAACCGCTAAAATCACGGAATTATTGGGCTTGAGTGTTGAGCAATTTAGACAAGTGATCGTCTTACCTCAAGGTAAATTTCGTGACTTATTGATGGCTAATTCGAAAGATAGAGAAGCTATCTTTAGCCAACTGTTTCAAACGCAGGTTTACAAAAGAATTGAAGATCAATTAAAAATCCAGTCTGCCGATATTAGAAAAGCTGTGGCTAATAATAATCAACAAATGATTGGCATACTACAAACGGCAACGGTCGGTTCTGAACTAGAGCTTGATGAGGCGTTTTTACAATTAGCGCCTCAATTAAGTGATGCTGGCGAGCATAAAGTTAATGCCCAGCTAGCTCAAGCACTGGCCACTCTTAACAAACAACAGGCAGATGCCCTACAAAAAAGCTTCGATGAGCTCAGTAAAAAAGAACTTGAGTTAGTCGCTAAACAAGCTTTAGAACCCGATATCTCAAAATATCAAAATAGCCTTAATGACGCTATTAATGCTGAAAAAATACAACCGCTTTTTAAAAATTACCTAGAAAAACACGGCGCATTAAGCGCCTTAACGCAACAAGTAATAAAGAGTTCTAGCGCCTGTGTAACCGCTATTACAGAGAGAACATCGGCTGATGCTGTATTGAAAACAGCAAGCTTAGAGGCACTAAAAATCAGCGGTTTAAACGAGCAGCAATTTAAACTCAATCAGTTTAAAGCACAGGTCATTCAGCTTGAAAGCGCTCGCAAAGCTTATGCCGTTCAACAAACTACTGCACAAAACACTCAGGCCAAACTTGATAAAGAAATAAACACTCAACAGCAGTTAAGCATCGAGCTTGAAGAAAAAGAGCGTTTAAATAGCGTTCTGACTGCTGAGTTAAAAAAGCTTGCTGATCAACAGATAGCCTTGGCAGAGCTGCGCCTTAAACTTGAAAATCGTAGCCTATTAGAAAATCTACGCAGTCAAAAGCAAGGGCTAGAAAAAAACGCCGCTAGCCTTTTAAGCCTATTTACGACTCAACAAACTCAATTTGAAGTTAGCCACGTAAACGCCAGTCGAATAGAGTTGGATTGGCATTTGGGCCAAGCGGCTTTATTAGCCACTAAACTTGAAGTAGGGCAGCCTTGCTTAGTTTGCGGCAGTCAAGAGCATCCCGATCCAGCGCACGCAAAAGACGAAGTTTCTTTAGTCACAAAACAACAGCTGGATGATGCTCGCGCTACAGAAGATCAAGCGCGTGCCGCTATGCAAAAAGCAGAAATTGATTTAAATAGCGCCAGCAATAACGTTACTGCCAAGCAAAGGGAAATCACTGCGCTTGAAGATGTTTTAAAAGACCTTGCTCAACAAAGCCTAGAGCTTATTGCACAGACTTTTAAAACAACTGAAACAGATGTAAAAAGATTACTTCAAGTACAAAAAGATCACGAAGCGCTATTACTCAGCATGAGTGCTATTAAAAATAACGTAACCGCCATTGCCGCTTCTATTTCAACAGTGCAGCTTAGTGCTAGTGCCGATAATACTGCGTTAATACAATGCGGTGCAGAAATGACGCAGATTGAAAACCAAATTCCGGAAGAATGTCGAGATGCCGCCAAATTAACGAATGAACTGTCAGTCATTGAATCAACTATCAGTCAGTTGAATAAAGCATTAACGCTTGCCCAAGAAAATTTTGATTTAAAGCGTTCAAGCCAAGATACCTTAACAGCAAAACATGAGCAATTGCAGGTTCAAGAACAAGCACTGCAAAGTGAAAATACAGCGACAACATTAATCTGGCATAACGCACTACAAGGCAGTCCGTTTGCTGATGTTAAAGCCTTTCAAGATGCACTGTTATCAGAGGCTGATCAACAAGCGCTTAAAAATAAAATTGAGTCCTTTCGTACCGAATTAAGTGTTTTAAAAGGCAGTGTGCAACAACTTAAAGCAGATCTTGCTACAAAGGCTTTGCCGGATTTAATCAAGCTAGAGCAAGAGTTAACTGATAAAACTGCTGAATTTAAGATAGTCGATGAAACTTGGCGAAAAATTGAAGAACGTAATAATCTTCTAATCAATATTAAAGCGCAATTAAATCAGATTCGTATAAAAACGGCCAATCTTGAAGCGCAGTATCAAATATTCGGCACGTTAAGTGATGTGGCCAATGGCAGTTCGGGTAAGCGTATAAGCTTACAACGCTTTGTCTTAAGTGTATTGCTTGACGATGTACTGATTCAGGCCTCTCAACGCTTGCACATTATGAGCAAAGGTCGCTACCGCTTACTGCGTAAAATAGATCCCATCGGTGGCAACGCCGCAGCTGGCTTAGATTTAGAAGTTGAAGATAATTACACCGATAAAACGCGCTCAGTCGCTACGCTTTCCGGTGGTGAATCGTTTATGGCCGCTTTATCATTAGCCTTAGGTTTATCGGATGTCGTACAGGCTTACGCTGGTGGCATCAAGCTGGATACCTTATTTATTGATGAAGGTTTTGGTAGTCTGGATCCTGAGTCTTTAGACTTAGCTATAAAGACGCTAATAGATCTTCAATCCAGTGGCCGCATGATCGGCATTATTTCTCATGTGACCGAATTAAAAGAACAAATGGCGCTACGCATTGATGTTAAAAGCAGCAGAGAGGGGAGTTCTATTACTACGGTAAGTAATAGAGATTTTTACAAATAAAAATATTGTGTAATGATCAGGTAAAGCTAGGCTGAATTTATTCGCAATTTAACGCATCAATGACTAGTTTATTGGCAATGTTGCTCCACTAAATATAACGGCTTAAATAAATTTAATTTTTTAAGTGTATTTAAATGCAAATGCGGTATCTGAATTTAATTGTTGACAAAAATGAGATGTCCCGTATAATTCACTGGCTGTACTAAGTGGGGTTTTACTCCACGCTCTTTAAAAATATGATCAAAATAATTTGTGTGGGTGCT
>CAMDOP010000227.1 GCA_945903675.1 Crenothrix polyspora | reverse complement strand
CACGTCCATTAAATAGATGCATCCATGTGCTTTACACTTAATTTGGATATTTAAATGCATACGATATTGCTTGTAGATGACGATCCCAATGTGCTTGCAACATTAGCGAGGGGCTTCTATAAAGGTTATAAAGTGCTATTAGCAAATGGCGGTGTTGCGGCAATTGACTTGTTAAATGAACACTTGGTTGATTTGATTATCTGTGATCAACGCATGCCTGAAATTACAGGTGATCAAGTATTGAGTCATGCTTTGCAAGTTCAACCTGAAGCCATTCGTATTTTACTTACGGGCTATACCGATATTGATTCATTGCAAATCAGCATAAACGATGCGCATATTTATAAATATATAACCAAACCCTGGGATCCCAGTGAGCTAGATTTTGTCGTTGTTCGTGCCTTAGAGTCAGTAACACTAAAGCGCAACTTAGAAATGACGCGCGAACAATTGGAAATGGTTTATAAAGATACTGTCATAATGTTATGTTTGGCTGCCGAAGGTAAAGACCTAGATACATCTAGTCATTTATATCGCATACAATATTACACAGAAACTCTGGCTATAGCCCTAGGAGCTGATAATGCAGAAGCTAAGCACATGGGATTAATGAGTATGCTACATGATGTAGGTAAACTTGCCACACCTGATGCTATTTTGAAAAAACCAGGTAAGTTGACCGATGAGGAATGGGTGATTATGAAGGAGCATCCGTTGGCTGGAGCACGTATTTTGGGTAACAATCCATTTTATGAAATTGCCAGGGAAATTGCTATTGGTCACCATGAAAATTTTGATGGTAGTGGTTATCCAAACGGATTAGCAGGTGACAATATTCCAGTTTCAGCACGGATTGTTAGGCTAGTTGATGTATTTGATGCCTTAACAACTCAGCGACCTTATAAACAGGCATGGGTAATAGATGATGCATTAACTTACATTGGGTCACAATCGGGCAGTATGTTCGATCCTAGGATGGTGAAAGTTTTACAAAAACTTGTTGACGATGGTTTGTTAATGAATGACATAAAAGCTGAATTATTTACTCAGTAAAGAAATGTTGTCGCCAGCAATCTTGTAAAAATAACATAGAAATAAATTATGATTTTTCTAATTACTAAGAGTAGATGATAGTGTTAGTTGACTTATTTTTTGTGAAGACAAAAAATAATTTTTTTGATAACTTGATTTTAAGTATACCAAAATGGATTTCAATCGGTATTGTTTCCTTGATTTTCATCGTTGATACCTATGCAGATCCTATACATTATGATATTAATGTTCATGGCTTGTTAGATTTTCGCTATATTCATGCCGATGCTAATCGAAGTTGGTTAGATAAGGGTCTGGGTGTTTATCGGTATGGAGGCAATGATAATAATTTTTTTCAGGTGAACGAGGCTGCTTTAGTTTTGCAAGGTCGACTAAATACTGCTTGGACTGCTTCGGTTACCGGTAAATACGCTTATCGTCAAGGTACAGCATTTGGTATCAGTGAAGGTATTTTGGGGTTTCATCCAGTGTCTACAAATGCTTGGCGGTTTAATGCACGTATGGGCGCTTTTATGCCACCCATTTCCATGGAAAATAATGGCACTGCTTGGAGCAGTCCTTATACACTAACTAATTCGGCTATCAATACGTGGGTTGGAGAGGAATTGAAAGTCTTTGGTGGTGAAGCGCAAGTGAGTTATCAATTTGATTCAGGCTTCAAAGTCAATGCTTTTGGCTCCGGATTCGTTAATAACGATACAGCAGGTGCATTGATCTCTTGGCGGGGCTGGAGCTTTAGTAATTATGTAGCAACTGTAAATGACAGTTATCCACTAACTAAACTTGGTAATCCTTTTACACGATTAGGTGCTAATCAAGCCTCTTATACGAAACCCTTTGTTGAGCTCGATAATCGTCCTGGTTATTACGCAGGTTTAAGCCTAGAGCGGCTTGAATCTATAAAGTTTCGTGCGCTTTATTATGATAATCGGGCTGCTACTGAAGTTCGCTCTGATGGGCAATATGCTTGGCGTACTCACTTTTGGAGTGCTGGGTTAAAAATGGATTTGCCTTGGCAGATGACCTTAATAGGGGAGGGCATGACAGGCCGTACTATGACAGGTCAGGAAGTGGATGGTAAATATATAGCTGATAATGGCTTTTGGTCTGAGTCTATTCTTTTAAGCAAAGCAATGGGCTTTCATCGTGTTTCAGTTCGTTATGATAATTTTGGGACCGATCAAAAGGCTTTAAGGCCTAGGTTTATTAATTTTAAACCAGGTTATGGGGAAGTGGGCTTCGCTGAAGAAGGTGACGCTTGGACTTTGAATTATAATGTTACACCATTTGAGCATAATCAACTCAACTTCGAAATTTCAAGCGTATATAAAAATCGTCAGGAAAGAGTACTTTTGAATATTTCGCCAGAACAAAGAGAAACACTCTATCAATGTTCGTATCGTATATTTTTCTAATGAAACATTTTATTAGATTAATCGTCTTGCTCCTACTTAATACATCAGTCTATTCCTCTACATTGAGTGGAACGATCTATGATGCTGACGGGGCGCCTGTTACTGAAGTTGTTATAACTGCCCACCCTATAAAAGCAGAGCCTTCGCAAATACCCATACAGAAGAAGGCAAAAATTCTAGATCAAGTCAATCGTGAATTTATTAGTCATGTGTTGGTAGTTCGTGTGGGTGAAAGCGTAATTTTTCCAAACAATGATTCAACACTACACCATGTATATTCTTTTTCGGCAACGAAACCATTTGAACTAGAGCTCTATAAGGGTATTCCTGCCAATTCAATAATTTTTGATAAAACGGGCGTTGTTGTTTTGGGATGTAATGTCCATGATTGGATGGTAGGTTATATTTATGTGACTGATACACCTTATTTTGCAATATCTGACAAATCAGGTCATTGGTCTATAGAATTGCCTGCCAATGACTATAAAGTTACTTTATGGCGCGATGATTTGGAAATGAGTGATGGATCTAGCAGCAAGGATATTAAGGTAGTCGACGGCAATAATGTGAGTAATAATACGGTAAATCTTAATTTCCATCGATATTCTGGTAAACCACCTCCTCTTCTAGAGCAAGGTTACTTAGGTGAACCATAGCCTTCAATTTCGCATTAGTCTTTTTTATGGCCTTCTTTTTACCATTATTCAGGTGGTGGTATTTGCCATTGTTTTTTTAGTTTCTAAAGATAATGTGCTTGAACAACTTAATAATAATTTAATCTCTGATGAGAAAATTTTTTACAATTTAATTGCTGAACGTGCAAATAAAATAGCAACTGAGACTCATATACTTGCTTCCGATTTTGCTTTTTTGGGGTTGGTACACAATTCTGATCTTGAAACAGTACGCTCATCAATAGAAAATTTAGCCCATAGAATTAATGGCCAACGTGCATTTTTAATAGGTTTAGACAAGACTATTCTAGTTGATACTGCCGGAAGATATGATGGAAAACCTTTCTTTTTCCCTGATTTTATTCAGAAAGCTCAACAATCTGGATATATAGCTAACATTGCTTTAATTGAAGGTGATTTATATGAATTAGTCTTGGTGCCGGTGCGTGCGCCGACAGTTGTCGGATGGATTGCAATTGGTGTGATAGTAGACAAAAAGTTAATTGATAATTATAAGAAATTTTTTTCGGTAGATATTGAGGTTTCTTTCATTGAACATTCATCGGTTGATAGTCGAGTCTTGGTTACTTCGCTTCCTGATGCTAAAAAACGAGCACTTATTGGTCAATTATCACTAAAGCAAATAAAAACGATCAACTATAATTCAATGTTGATGACATTGGATGACAATATTTTCTTGTCACGTTCGCAAAGGTTGGTGGCAGAGCCGGCTGACGCAATTATATCTGTGGTTTTGCAGATGAATATTGCTAAGGCGATGCAACCCTATATGATTTTATTTTATGTAGCAATAGGGGCATTGTTTTTCGGTATAGCTTTTATGCTCTTAGGTGGTGTATTGATCGCCAAAAGAATTACCCAGCCATTACGTGTTTTATCAAATGCTACGCAACGTATTTCGGAAGGGCAGTTCGATCAATTGATTCCTGTTTTTCGTAATGATGAGCTGGGACTTTTTGCAGATAATTTTAATATCATGAGTTCCAAGCTCAAACTAACTTTACATGACTTGGAGGAATTAAATGTAACTTTAGAAAAACAAGTTGAGCAGCGTACTGTGCAGTATAAACACGTCAACAACGAACTTAATCAGACAATGATTAAGCTCAAAAGGACTCAGAAACAATTAATTCAGCTTGAAAAGATGACAGCTTTGGGGCAATTGGTTGCAGGTATTGCACATGAAATCAATAATCCCATGAGCATAATTATTGGAAATTTTAAACCATTGGAGGGTTATCTTGATGAAATAAATAGTATTATCGAGCTTTCTCGGAGTTTAGTGGATGGCGAGATAGCACAAAAACTAAATGCTTATATTACACAAGTTAATTACGATTTTATTAAGGATGATTTGGGACAATTGTTGACCAGTCAGCAATTTGCAGCAAAGCACATTTGCGACATCGTATTAGCATTGCGGAATTTTTCTCGTCTTGATCAAAGTCATGTTACAAGTGTAAGTATTGATGAAGGTATTGAATCAACTTTGAAAATATTGACTCATGAATTTAAGGAGCGTATTTTAATTAAAAAAGATTATGCGCTTACCGAGTTCGTGGAATCTTATGTTGGTGAGCTTAATCAAGTATATTTTAATATTCTATCGAATGCAATTCGATCAATTCCCGATGAAGGCTTTATTTTTATCACCACTGCAAAAAAGGATGATCAAGCGATAATTACTTTTACGGATACGGGTATTGGTATGACTGAAAAGGTTAAGAAAAGGATATTCGATCCATTTTTTACCACTAAAGATGTGGGTGTTGGTACCGGTTTGGGTTTATCTATTTCTCATGGAATTGTGGAAAAACACGGAGGTACAATTACAGTGGAATCTGAGTTAGGTCGAGGCACGTGCTTTACTATTGTTCTTCCTCTAAATCTTAGTATGGTGGTCAATTAAAACAGGGCACTTTATTAAGCAGATTGTTTATAAAATTCTCGCTCCTATTGGATCGGGGATTGATAGCTTAGTTTTGAGTGTATACGCTTACCATTATAAAAAGCCAAGTAATCGATGATACTCAATTTTACCGACTCTTTACTTCTAAATTTTCCGTAATTAAGTTGCTCATACTTTAAACTACAAAAGAATCGCTCAGTAGGAGCATTATCCCAACAGTCACCCTTACGACTCATGCTTTGTTTATCCGTCCATACATGTTGGTATATCCGTTCATGGCTGATTTTAATGTCCTTCTCTGTACTTAACCAACCCGAAACTTGCTCAGGACTGTAATCTAATTGGACTTTTTCTTCTATCAAGCTGCAAACTTCCAATGTCATTTTCACTGCCTTGACAGCAT
>CAMDOP010000226.1 GCA_945903675.1 Crenothrix polyspora | reverse complement strand
AGTAGCGTTGTATCTAATCTTATCAGCCATCAAGCCTGTGCTTGTGTAATGATAGGTATCAGTCTCTTTAACTGTTATGCCATCTGTCGCATACAGCTTTGAAGATGTCATCTTGTTAGCCGCAGAGTAGGTATCTGCTTGATATTCTTTACCGTTTAAAAACATTTGTCGCTCTTCAGAACCGTCAGCCATAGGGATATACTTAATCATTGAGGTTTTGCTAACAATAAAGTCCTGTTCTAAAAGAACGCCTGCGCTGTTGTAGATGTTGGTTACTTTGTAACCTGAAACTACGCCAGAAAGCGTGTAGCCTGTGGCTGTGCTTGTTTTGGTGGTTAGTGTTTTGGAACTAAACATGGTTACGCTCCTGAAATTTAATGATAGTAAATTAGTTTAAGGGTATCTTACTGGTAAATCTGACAGAGTAAAGGGTTAATCATTCTGCTATTCTGTGCAGTGCATTAGATCAAGCGCTATTCTTATTCAAGATTCAGTAGTTCGAACACGATCGACTGCGGTGTCAATATTAACTTACGTAATACGTTAATTGGCTACCAACTTAAGGTGGGACAGTTTGAGTCCAGACGAAAGGCTCAAGGCTTAAGCTTTCGTCCTTAGCCTTTTGTCTGCTCTTAAGAGAACCCTGTCTAAAAGTGAACGATTAAGCTAAACTCCCCCGTCTTAAATGGGTAGCCCGTTAATTAAGCAACGGCTTAATCACTTCCAATAGTTGTTCCTTAGAAAACTCACCTGCATGTTGATGGATGATTTGTCCTTGTTGGTTAACAATGACGGTAAAAGGCACGGCATCGATGTGATTGCCCAGTTCATGGGCGATGCTGATAGCGGGCATGTCACCAACCAATATGGGGTAGTTGATATTGATGGAGTTAAGGTAGGTTGCTACGGCTTCTGGGCTATCTACGGCAATGCCGATAAATTGCAGGCCTTTATCGGCATAGTGGTTTTGCAGTTCGATAAATTCGGGGATTTCTTTCAGGCAAGGCCCACACCAAGTAGCCCAAAAGTTAATCACTCTTAGTTTGCCTTGCCATTCTGAAATAGCATGTGGCTGGCCGGAGACATCAGGCAAGGTAAAGTCGGGTAAGGACTTAGCGCTAGCCTGATCTGTCGGCGATAACAAACCTCTAGCGATAATGCCTCCGCCCAAGGCCAGCACGGCGACAGCTATTAAGATGAGTCCTGCTGTTTTCATGATTTTACTCGTTGTAAAGTTTTGATAAAGGTCTCGGCATCTTGATAGCCAATAACACGCTGCGCTGTATTTTCTTTGCCATCACTGCCAAAAAACAAAATGGCAGGCGGCCCAATGAGCTTAAATTTTGTTAGTAAGGCTAGGTCATCAGCATTATTGTTAGTGACATCTGCTTGTAATAATACGACACCGGCCAAGGCTTGCTTCACCTTAGGATCGGTAAAGGTGTAGGCTTCCATTTCTTTACAAGAGATACACCAGTCCGCATAAAAATCCAGCATGACGGTTTGATGATTAGCGCTGGCTTGTTCGATTTCAGTTTCCAGTGCGGCTAAAGAGGCGACCCTTTTAAAAATCAGACCCTGCTCTGCTGCCTGTGCATTATTAACGCCTAAGCCTTGTAGTGGTTTTAACGGGTTGTTATTACCCATACTGAAACCAATTAATAATAATAGGCCGTAGGCGAGCATCATTAAGCCGATACCTTTCCATAGTTTGTGCCAACCTGAGCATTGTTCAGGCAGTGGGTCGATGGCCTTGAGGTAGATGGCTGGCAGTATCAGCAACATGGCCCAGAGCACAATGATAATGGCGGGCGGTAAGATGCGAGTTAACATCCACACAGCCACAGCCAGCATAATTACGCCAAATACAGCTTTGGTGGCATAGAGCCAGGTTCCGGCTTTAGGCAATAATTTGCCAGCCGAAGCGCCTAATAACAATAAGGGCACACCCATGCCTAAACCCATCGCAAACAAGGCGCTACCGCCCAACACGGCATTGCCGGTTTGGCCTATATAAATCAACGCCCCTGCTAAAGGTGCAGCGACACAGGGCCCTACAATTAGCGATGATAAAGCGCCCATAATTGCCGCGCCCCAGAGTGAGCCATCACGATGCCTTACACTGGAATTATGCAATTTGGTTTTGAGTGAGTTAGGTATTTCTAATTCGTAAAAGCCAAACATGGATAAAGACAGTAAGACAAAAACACTGCTAAACAGGATAATGATCCAAGGTTGCTGAAAAGTCGTCTGCAAGTTGCCGCCAAATAAGGCGGCGATTATGCCAAATACCGTGTAAGTCAAAGCGGAAGCGATGACATAACTGAGCGACAGCAAGAAGGCACGGGTGGTGGTAATGCGATTACCGTGCCCGACAATGATGCCTGATAGAATCGGAATCATGGGGAAAATACAGGGCGTCAGCGATAATAGGAGTCCGAAGCCGAAAAAGCTCAGCAAGGTTATAGCCAGACTGTCTTGTTTGAGCGCTGTCACAATCTGATCTTGCTCGGAGAGCACTGGTGTGACTAATGCCTCGTTAATGGGGGCTGCGGGTAACTCTAGGTCGATTTTTTGGCTCATCGGTGGATAGCAAACGCCGCGATCAGCACAACCTTGAAAATGGGCTAATAAGGTAACGGTTTGCGCTGTGGGCTGAGTGCGCAGCACTGGCAACTCAAAGCTCAGTTGCTCGTGGAATATTTCAACTTGACCAAAAGCTTCATCGTGTATGGGGGTGCCTCTGGGAATGGTGTAATCACCTAAGCGACTACCTGTCGAGTCGCTTAATTCTAGGCGGATTTTTTCGCGATATAAATAATAGCCTGGGGCAATTTCCCAAGAAACCTTTAGCTTACCTACTTCGTTAACGGCTGCAAAAAACCGGAAAGCTTGTTGTGCCGGTAATAAGGCACCTTCAGTCGCTTTAGGTTTAAACAGGGCATCAATCGGTTCAGCAGTTTTGATAGTCGCCATCGGTAGAGCGAGGTCAAAGGTTTTTTTCTGCGGCGGATAGCAGACGCCTCTGTCAGCACAGCCTTGGTATTGCACCAACAATTGTATGGAGGATGCGCCTTTTGTGATTAAGGATAAGGGAATGGTCAGGTGGTTATGATAAACAACCATGTCACCGAAATTTTCATCATGTTTAGTTTCGCCCTCAGGAAAGGTTGGCGTCACTGTTTGGATTTGTTCCGTTTTAGAGATGAATTTCATCTTGTCGCGGTATAGATAATAACCATCGGCAATATCCCAAGTAATTTCTAGCTGATCAGCACTGACGGCTTTAGCAGAAATTTTAAAGGCTTGCTCTGGAGGTAATGGTTCGTCGTTAGTCGCAGCAAAAGCTAATTTACTTAATAGAAGTAAACAGAAAAAAATCAGATGTGTGAATGGCATGAATTAATCCAGTGCAGGTATTCGGGTAAGCCGTTTTCAATAGAGACGGCAATTATTTCAGGAAGCTCGTAAGGGTGGTGTGCTTTTATGCTGGTTTCAATGGCCTGATAATGCTCTTTATGGGCTTTAATCAATAATAAATATTCTTGCGCTGAGGTTGCTTGTCCTTGCCACCAGTAAATCGAACTAACTCCGGGTAAAATATTCACGCAAGCACTTAGTTGCTCGTTGACTAGTAAGTGAGCAAGCTGTTCGGCACTGGCTTTATCAGGGCAGGTGCAAAGAATTATTTGATAGGGAGTCGGCATTCTGGTCAATGACAAGTCAAAGAAGGATATTATCCTAGAAATTAAAACGAATTGCCTTTATATTGTTAGCAACCGTAAACGAGTTCGGGCAATTGCCAAAGTTTAGTCTTTCCTTTTGTATTTAAAGTGAGTGTCGATGAAAGTTTTTCAAATCATATTTCTGGTCGTATTGCTTATTCCTTTTGCAGAAATTTATTTACTGCTAGAGGTGGGTAGTGTTATTGGTGCTTTTCCGACTATTTTTCTGGTCGTGTTTACCGCAGGATTAGGCGCGTGGTTATTGCGGCAACAAGGCTTTTCGACTTTTAGGAAGTTTCAAGAGAATTTAGCACAAGGCATAGTGCCTGCTTATGAAATGATTGAAGGCCCGATTATTTTGTTGGGTGGTGCTTTATTATTAACACCGGGTTTTATTACCGATATTATCGGTTTTGCTTGTTTAGTGCCGAGTTTACGGAAAAAAATAGCGCAATATGTGCTTGAAAATCATTTGATTCAAGCGAGTAGTGTTTTTCAAGAAAAAGCCGCGAAAGCTAATGTGTTGGAAGGTGAGTTTCGTAAAGAAGAATAACAAAGGCAAAAGGCAAAAGCAGTGTGCTTTTGAGCCTTTCGCCTTTCGTCTTTAGTTTTCTTCAGAAGTATTATCGTTTGCTGAAGTGTCGCAGGTGTTTTTGCCCATGCCAGAATAAGCTGGGCACCAGCCTGAAAAACCAGTTCCAATTAGAACCATGCCTATCAATAATAGGGCTATGGAAGCTGTGAAAATCGAAATTGCAATTAATGCAGCACCAGCGTATAGACGGTATTTTTTTTCATTTTCGCCTATATTGTGCTCAAATTTAGTCATGCGTTTATAATCAAAACTCATCTTAATCCCCTTCTGTGTAGTCGTTATTATGGTAGCTAAACAATAATGAACTCGAACATTGCAAAGCTAAAGGCAATATACACAGCTCTAAAAAATGTGCAAGTGATAAAACAAAAATGGATGTAACGACAATAATTGATTCTTTAAATGATGCGCAACGCCAAGCGGTAACTGCGCCTTCTCAAGCGATGTTGATATTGGCGGGCGCGGGTAGTGGTAAAACGCGTGTATTAGTGCATCGTATAGCTTGGCAGATTAAAGTCGAAGGTGTGTCTCCGCATAGCATATTAGCCGTAACGTTTACTAATAAAGCGGCTAAGGAAATGCGCGGCAGAATAGAAGATTTACTCAGTATTTCTGCACATAATCTATGGATAGGAACCTTTCATGGCATAGCCCATCGTCTTCTAAGGCGACATGCCAAGCAAGCGCGGTTGCCAGAAACATTTCAGGTTATGGATTCCGGTGACCAATTAAGAGTCATTAAACGCTTGTTAAGTACCCTTAATTTTGACGACAAGCAATGGCCGCCCAAGGAAATGCAGTGGTACATCAATGCGCAGAAAGATGAAGGTATTCGAGCTAAACATTGCGTTGAAACAGGCGATAGTCATGAACGTCAACGATTAATCATTTATAAAGCTTATGAAGAGCTTTGCGATCGTTCTGGTTTAGTCGATTTTGCCGAACTGCTGTTGCGAGCTCATGAGTTATTGCGCGACAATGCTGATGTACTTGAGTTTTATCAGAAGCGCTTCACACAGGTGCATGTAGATGAGTTTCAAGATACCAACACCATACAATACGCTTGGTTACGCTTATTAACAGAAGGAAAAGATAATCTGTTTGTAGTCGGGGATGACGATCAATCTATTTATGGCTGGCGTGGCGCTAAAATAGAAAA
>CAMDOP010000225.1 GCA_945903675.1 Crenothrix polyspora | reverse complement strand
ATATCAACGACTATATAATTAATTTCTATAATAGTCAGCGATTACATTCAACATTGGGATATGTTTCGCCCAATAACTATGAAGCCAATAGGGCTATGAAACAACCTATCTCTGTGTCTTAAAAAACTTGACCACTACAATGTTGTATTAATGACATAAGTTGTTATTTATGTATATATAAAGTATCTGCTTAATAAAGTGTCCTGTTTTAGTTGACCATTACAGTTGATCAGTCAAATGTAACAAACCTTTTAATTATTTTACTTAATGCTGTTTATAGTGCCTTTATATCCTACGACAGTTGCAGTTGTTTTATTGAAGATAAAGTAGTTTTTTATCTCTAGCATATAACGTGGAGCAACAATAATATCCGATTTTGATGCGGATGTTGCTTGATAAGCAGCGGCTGCTTTAATTGATGCAAAAGGATCAACTGCACTAAAGCCAAAAAAGCTAGATAAGCTACGATTTTCTGCAGCAGAAAAATTAACGCCATCAGCAAATTTATTCGGTCCGAACTTAAAAAACCAAAGAACTTGAGTTGATGAAGCTGTGCCGGATATTTTTTGGCCAACCGTAATGTCAGCTTTAAGATTTGGCGATTCAACAGCTCGTGGTGGTATAAAAGAAGTGCTCGGCTGCTGAAGATGCGTAGTGGAGCAACCATGTAATAGTAAAGTAGCAGCAGCCATTATTAATAATAGTTTTTTCATGTGAAGCCCTTTTTATAATTAGAAATTATCTTATATTTTATTAGGTATTAAGTAATACTAATGCGTAATTTAATATTAAATTAAAGTCTTACTTTTATTTAATATTAAATGCAAAAATCATTACTAGTAGATTCATTTGTTTGGAGAGTTTCTTGTATTGTAGTCGCTGTAAGCTAGATTAAATTTTTCTTCCAAAGAGGTAACCCAAGAAGGTCGTAACTATAAATAAGATCAACACTAGCCAAGGAAAAATAGTATCGGCAACACTCATCATAATCACTCTATGGTTATTTTCGAATGTAAGAAAAGATGTATGTATAAAAGTAAAGAATTGTGCAAATTAAGCGATGCTTTATCGTGTTTGAAAAAAGCGTTAGCCATCAATAAACTTATGTTGGTATGTCATATGAGACCTTAAACTATCATATTTATAGTATGGTTACAAACTGCTTTATAAGCCGTATTGTCAACTCAAGATATATAGTTTAAATGGGACAACACTTGATTGATGTGTTTGGAGAAAAAGGTGATAGTTCTTGTATAGAAAATATCTTTTGATAATGGGGTGTTTTACTTTTCGAGCAGGCATAAAAAAGCCCACATTACATGGGCTCCATCTTGCAAGTGTTATTACATAAAGACGGCTGCCTAACTTAAGCGCAGTTTTAATGATATAGTGATTATTGTTATTTTTTTTACCAGTACAAACTGGTCACTTACTCCTCATTCATTACTCAACTGTAAGCTGCTACGTTTTCCCCAAAACAATAGTGCCACACTTGAGTAGGGCTAATGATATGTTATTAAAGCTAGAATGTCTACATTAATTGCGACATTTTGTCGCACCTGGGTTGTGAGGTTATTTATTTAAGTCTTA
Organism: Crenothrix polyspora; assembly: GCA_945903675.1. Taxonomy (GTDB): domain Bacteria; phylum Pseudomonadota; class Gammaproteobacteria; order Methylococcales; family Methylomonadaceae; genus Methylobacter_C. Next base: position 3,903 of record CAMDOP010000225.1, on the reverse strand, counting down.
CTGTAGTAAAAAAGATAATGTAATCATTATTGAAGTTGAATGAATTATCAAAACAGCAAGCTATCTTCAGTTATTACATTCTGGGACAATAGCTGCTCAATTATTTAGGAGTCGCCAATGAATGCTTTTTACAGCTTGGAGCAACAACAGTTGCAAGATCTGCATGATACTCGTAAGCTTGCTGAACGCTTACAACAAATAATTGTTGAAAATAAAATTAGCGAACAGCATCAGCCATTTATAGAAAGCCGAGACTTCTTTTTTTTAACCACTATCGATCATCGCGGTTATCCTACCTGTTCTTATAAAGGTGGTAATCCTGGTTTAGTTAAAGTCATTGACACACAAACATTAGCTTTCCCTAGTTATGATGGTAATGGCATGTTTCTCTCTCTGGGGAATATTCAAGGTAATGCCAAAATAGGGATGTTGTTTATTGATTTTGAAAATCCACATCGTGTGCGTGTACATGGTGATGCTAGTATCGAAATTGATGATGAATTATTAAGTGACTATCCTGGTGCGGAAATGATCGTTCGGGTAAAAGTCAGCGAAGTGTTTATAAATTGTCCTCGCTATATTCATCCCATGAATAAGTTGAAGACCTCTATATATGTGCCACAAGAAGGCATAGAAACACCAGCAGCACAATGGAAACGGATTGACGCAGTGCAAGATGTACTGCCAGCCTGTGACCTGCACATTGCTGCGTCTTTAGGTGGTGTTATAACGCCAGAAGAATATGGAGCTATGGTAATTGATGGTAAGGGCTAAGCGGTTAGGTTGGGCTGCATGCTTTTCGCAACCCAACTTATTCTCGGCATCAATGTTGGGTTAACGATAGAGCCGTTATCCCAACCTACTATAACTTCGCAAGCGCTTTGTCCTGTGTTAAGTGAGTAGCCGCTTATCCTGCCAAACAATGAGGCTTATAATTCAAACTCGGAAGGCTGAAGCCCAAGTTCTTTAGCGATTTTACCGGCTATGTTTCTTTCTTGAGAATCAAAGTTTCCATCAGATGCGGCGATAGCAATAATCATTCTAACTAATAGACGTGAAGCTTCGGTATTAGACTTCATTTTACCTATAGCTTGATAAGCTTTAGCTTCGCCTATGTCTTTATCAAATTCTAATTGACCTACAAATTCCTGAAACGCTTTAATGACATCGCTAATGGTAAATATAGATAGTGCATCGTTGTTTTCAATGAATTTAATCATTTTTTGTTTTTCTTCTGAACTAATGCTGCCGTCAGCCATAGCAATCAGGGCAGAGCCGGCCATAGCAGCATTAAGAAAATCTTTATTTTTAAATTTTAAAGCTTCTGTTTTTAATTCATTGGCTTTGGTTTTAAGTTGGCTTAAAAAGTTATCAAAACTCATATTGGACTCCTAGTAATAGTTGGTAACGGTTATAGTGAGGGTATTAAAACATTAAAGTTAAAATTCTATACATTCTTTTAGCGGTAAGTTGTTGTTTAGACCATAACAGTGTTGTCGATTTAAAATATTTTCCGCCCATTGTTGATGGGTCGCTACTTCACACATAGCATCATGCATTCTAAAAACTGCGGGTGCCGCTTTCTCACATAAGGCATGAGCCATTTCATAGTCTTCGTTATCAACAGCATAAGCTGATTCTATTAAAGGCACTTGTGTAGGGTGTATGGCCGTTTTGCCTATTAAACCATGAGCTAAGTCTAACGATATTTCTTTTTGTAAGGTGACAGCATCATTTAAGTACTCAAAGACTGGCGCTGATAATGAAAAGCCGTAAGGTTTGAAAGTAGTGACCAGTTGTGAAATGACATTACCTATTGGTGTATCATAAAGTGTACAAGATTTTGTTCTACGTAGACCTAAAAGATTCATTAAATCATTGCCGCCAATTCTAAGAGTAATAATACGTTTGGTAATATCATCTTGTAATAAGGCTTGTCGTAATTCTGTCATGGCACTCGTGTCAAAAACATCTTGAGTTTCTAATGTAGGCATTACTTTAAACGGCGTATCTTTTAATTGATCAAAATAAGCATGGAATACGCTTTCGGTAAATTTAGGCAGTACAAAGCCATCAATTTTCTCGATATGAGGCAATGCAAGTAAACGGGCTAAAATCTCAGGATTTCTGGCACGAATAAAACGATAACGATGGGATGACTCTTTAAAGCCCTGTAAACATAAGCCCAGATGACGTAGACAGCTATCGACATCAATCGTCGAGACCGCATCTTCAGTGCAAAATATCATAGAGCGCAGCATGGGGTATTTGTCGCCATTTGCTATTTCTATAATATCACGTCTATTTCCAGGCATATAAAGTGGAGCGCCGAGTCGCCAAGGTGAAAATGATTTTAAGATTGTATTCATAAGTTAAGTTCTTTGATTAAGGCAACGGCACGATACGGTAAGTCTTTTAAAACAATGATTGGGGTGGCTTTAGCCTGAGCTAACCAACGTAAGTGTAAGGTTGCTTCGCAATTTAAATCTTGTAGTAATAATAATTGCGTCTCGCGGCGTAATAGTGCTCGAGTTGCCTCGCCTATACCGGGTTTAATGTAATTAGGACGGCTTATAGTATAGTGCTGACTGACCCAGTCTAAAAATTGCTGAGATTGGTTTTGTAGACCTAGTCGATAGTTAATTTGGGGTTCCAGATTATCTTTTAAGCTTGGCCAAAGGCTATTCACAGTGGTGAGCAGTGTATCAATAAAGTATGACGATAAATCGTGTTCGCTAAAGCGATCATAATAAAGGCAGCCATGAAATTCATTGCTGTTTGCTAGATCAGGATCATAAAACGAACGACTCACTAAGCCAGAAATCGTTGAATTAAGTATAGCAGAAGGAATTAAATAATCTTCTGAGGAAGGAGCGACTGTCGCCCAACCTGATAAATCGGTTAATACATAGAGTTCTGATGGAATTGCAATACCGTCACTGTTTGCAAAATCTTCTAAGCTAGCTTTTAATTGTCTTGAAATGACGCCTTTACCAGTCCAGCCATCCACAAAGACTAAAGTTTCTGGTGTGTGTTTTTGTAAAATATAACGTAGCGCATTAGCATCGATACCAACATCTCGTAAGATGGAGATAGAGTAATGTTCAACCTGTATATTGAAATGACGCTTTAGTATATGTTTAAGCAATACACCTACCGGTGTTCCTGCCCGCGCTAACGATACGAGAGTAATGCCTTGAGGGCGAGTTGTTATAATACTTTGCGCTAGTAACAGCAGATGTTCTGCCATAGTGGCTTGATTTAAGTCCATTGCTCTATAAAACAATGGTAAATAATCATCGGGTGGCAATGCTTCATGACTAAGCATTTGCGAGTAATGTTTTTTACCGGACTGTATGAGTGCTTCTTTTATATGAACGGGCGTATCAGGTAAAGACATAGGCTTTAACAAAAACTGCACATCATTTAGCGTATAGCTTCCCGTAAATGGGACTCTCGCCGTCATTTTGTAAAAGCCATGGAGTTAAATAATTGGGTGTTTTTGGGGATTAATGCGTAATCACATAAACCCATAAAGGCGGCATCGGTATGACTATCGCCGGCACCAAAAGTTAATAAGTCAGGATGTTGCTTTTTGTATTCGGTCATTAAATAGCTAACGGCGCTTTCTTTGTTAATGATTTTCGGCAATACCGCAAGATTATTGCCATTTAAATGCCAATATAAGCTGCCATCTTGTATATGCGGATGCATTTTAATAATATCGTTTAATAACGGTGTAAGAGCAATTTCCGTAGCGGCGATATTCTTGATGACACCGTACCAAGTGATATTAAAATCTTCGACTAATCTAGTTTTAAAGCCAGTGTATTGATGGCAATAAGCTACGATAGCTTGCCATAAGTCTAGGAGCTTTTCATGATAAACAGGCAAGTTTTGTTT
>CAMDOP010000224.1 GCA_945903675.1 Crenothrix polyspora | reverse complement strand
CATTTAATGATGGCTTACAACTTGATTTAGTCTTTACATATTTTTTATATAGCATAACAAACCCATTTAATGTACTTATTGGTGCGCCTGTACAACCCATTCAAGATTGTGCAACTTCTTTAAGTCCAGAGGCAACAAATCCTCAGGGTACTCAGGGTACTATTCCTAAGGGTAGCCTTGCTAATGGGATTCAAATTTTTCCAGGTAGTGTGCCTATCTATAAAAACGGCGTGTTTGTTGGCGCCTTAGGAGGGTCAGGTGATGGAGTTGATCAAGATGATATGACCACCTTTTTAGGGGTATATCAAGCTAGAGGGGTATCAAATGCGAACTTGGCAATCAGGTCTAACAAAATCGTCATACCTAATCGTAATTTGGCGTTAAGATTTGTAGAATGCCCATTTAGACCTTTTATAAATGATGACACGGAGAAAGCCTGTGGAGGTAAATAGAGATTTAGTTAAAATGGCAGCAGGATAATCTATTTTGCCAACTAGCTTTTCATATTTCCTGTTAAAAGTTAGATCCATATGGGTTGCTGAGGCTTCATGTCGTCGTTAACAGCAGAAATTTTTTAATATTAAGAAGCATACAAATTACCTCTATTCAACTTAAGGCTATTAAAAGGAGGATATTTGCACGAAATCAGTAAGAATGACTTATAAATGAGATAATACGGTCAATAAATTAGCTTAATTTGGCTATAAAATAATGATGTGTAAAAATCTTCATAGTTCACACTGATTGACGCGTTATTGATTGATAATAGAGTATCATAAAGAACTGTGTCGTAAAATCGGACAAATTACAATGATCGAGCAACGGTCCCAACGTAATGGGCATCAAATTAGTAGTTTATTTCTTATGAGGAAAATACGGTTAATATTAATATTGGTTTTGAGCTATCAACCTGCATTTGCGTTGCCACCACTTGCTGGAAAACCGACTCAGTTTAATGCCAATCAGCTTCGTAATATTCCAGGTACACACTCTGACGAAGAAGCAAAGATTGGTTCAGAAGGGTCGACAGATGATAGTTTTGATTGGAGTTTTTTATCAGGCATAATCCCAGGTATTTCTCCTAGAGTAATACCTGGGCAAAACCAGAAAGCGCTGAATAAAGATAATCCAGTGTGGCAGGATTCAAATGCTGGTAAGGGATTAACACCCGTCGAACCATATAGTGATCTTTCGTCAGGAAAGTTTGTAGCCACGCCTGATAGATGGCGACTATCAAAAGATCTTAACCTAATCACTGAAAGTTTCCTTGATCCTTATAATCGAAATCCAATCAAAGGTGATCGTCCGTTTTATAGAGATTATTTTTTTAATTTTACTGGCATTTCTGATTCACTTTTTGAATACAGAAATGTGCCTACACCTGTTTCTTCGCAGTTAAGTGCTCAGGATTTAGACGCGAGTGGTGATCAACTTGATTTAAATGGTAAAGGTAACCAGTTTTTTTTCAATGAAAACATTACATTATCATTCGATATATACAAAGGTGATACAGTTTTTCGTCCACCGGATGACGAATTTAGGTTTACTCCTGTCATCAATTACGACTATACGACTGCTCAAGAAGTTGGGGTGCTAAATGTTAATCCTGAGAAGGGTAAAACTAGAAGTATAACTGGCGTTGGTATGCAAGAACTTTTCTATGATCATCATTTGAGGAATGTATCAGATCGATACGACTTTGACAGTATTAGAGTTGGAGTTCAACCTATTAATGTAGATTTTCGCGGTTTCTTATTTTTAGATAATGCGTTAGGTGTAAGGCTTTTGGGAAATAGGGACAATAACAGATGGCAATACAATTTAGCAGCATTTAGTCGACTTGAAAAGAATATTAATACTGGACTTAATAATTTTGGAATGACACCAAGAAATGATCAAGTATATATAGCTAACTTATATAGGCAGGATTTTCCATTTCGTGGTTTTACCTCGCAACTAGCGGTTATTTATAATAGAAATACGGAAGGTGATAATGCACCTTTTTATGATCAGAATGGTTTTCCATCTCGTCCTGCGCTTATTGGTAACATGATTCCGAAGAACTATGACGTCCAGTATCTCGGCTATAATGGTGATGGCCATTTCAACCGGCTTAATTTATCTACCTCCAATTACTATCTCATGGGGACACAAAATAATGGGACGTTTGAGCCAGGAAATGGGACGATTTCTGCTTGGTTTACAGCAAGCGAAGGTTCAGTTGATTTTGATTGGAGCAGGTTAAGATTGTCAGTTGTTCATGCAAGTGGAGATAAAAATCCTTACGACAGTAAATCATCTGGATTTGATGCTATTCAGGAAAGCCCTCAAATAGCTGGTGGCGATACTAGTTTTTGGATAGGGCAAGGGGTTGCGTTAATAGGTGGCGGGGGTGTTACAGTTAATGGGCGTAATTCACTTTTGCCCGATTTGAGATCTTCCAAGTTACTTGGGCAATCAAATTTTGAAAACCCTGGGGTTAGTCTATTTGGCATCGGAAGCGATCATGATATTTTACCTGAAGTTAGAATATCAACTAATTTTAATAAACTCTTTTTTGACAATACATCCACACTGGAAGTTGCCAGGAATCAAGGAAATATTTCAACTAATATAGGCTGGGATATTTCATCAGCGATCATATACCGGCCCATGTTCAATCAAAATATAATTGTTAAAGCTTCAGGAGCTACTTTGATTCCTAGCGAAGGTGCAATTGCATTATTTGGTAATCATATGTTGTATCAAGCACTTTTCAACGTCGTTCTTAAATATTAATTAGAAACCATCAAACTCAAGTGAATTTTTTTAAACAATCTCTGTGTATTTTCAAGCTTATTATTAAATCTTTAATGTTCTTAATAATTATTTTTCCTGTTTTTGGAGATGAAATTGAGTCGCCTGAAGAAGTTCAGTATGCTGTTTCTCAAGATGCACCACGTCAGCAGACTCAAGCTGATGCAGATAATAAAAGTAAGGGTTGTTTAACGTGCCATACCAATACTGACCAATTGAGCATGCATGAAAATAAAGCAATCACTTTAGGGTGTATTGATTGCCATGGTGGAAATGAAAAAGTTTTTGCTACTAAGGGTATATCTACCTTTAGCAAGGAATATCGAGATTTAATTGATCAAGCGCATGTGCAACCTCGTTTTCCAAAACAATGGAATTATCCTAAAAGTGCGAATCCTAAGATTTCCTATAGCCAATTAAATTATGAAAGTCCTGAGTTTATAAGATTCATTAATCCTAGTGATTATAGGGTTGCTAGGCAGTCTTGTGGTAACTGTCATATGAAGGAGATTTTGGCGGCAGAAAATAGTCTTATGTCGACAAATGCTATGTTTTGGGGTGGTGCAGCTTATAACAATGGTATTTTACCTTTTAAGCAATATGCGTTAGGCGAATACTACAAGACATTAGAAGGTGAGGAAAGAGCTGATGCCGAAAGTGCAGATGAACCACTTTCAGTGTCGGGCATCTTAAATGCACCTGTTGCCCCTGATAAAAATATGCTAAAAAAAGGTATTCTTCCTTTTATTGCGCCAATTCCTGCTTGGGAAGTTTTACCGCCAGGTGATATTTTTCGTGTATTTGAACGAGGTGGTAGGGTGATAGGAAACTTGTTCCCTGAAACAGGTTTATTTAATGAGAGTGGTATAATTCAGCTACTGGAAGAACCGGGCAGACCTGATACACATCAATCTAATCGAGGTATGGGTACGGGTGCTCGTATTTCAATTCCAATTTTAAATCTACATAAAACTCGATTAAATGACCCTAATGCTTGGTTTCTGGGCACTAATGATAATCCTGGGGATTATCGCTCATCTGGTTGTGCAGCCTGCCATGTAATATATGGTAATGATCGTGACCCACTTCATTCTGGACCCTATGCAAAGTTCGGTCATAATGGCACTACTCAAACTATTGATCCGACTATACCAAAAGGTGAAAGTGGTCATCCTCTTAAGCATGCTTTTACTCGTGCAATACCGACTAGCCAATGTATGATTTGTCATATGCACCAGCCCAATTCATTCGTGAATAGTTTTATGGGATACACCATGTGGGATTATGAGGCAGATGCTCCCAATATGTGGCCTAAAGAACAGCGTTATGTAAATAAAGGTGATGTCTACAGTGGGACTAATTTAAGGACAGAACAACTAACAGGAATCAGTGTTAAACCTGAACAAATTGTTGGCGACACGCGCGCTCGTGAAATATCCACGCATAATCCTGAAGAAGCTGCACAACGTGGTTTATGGAGTGATCCGGAGTTTTTAAGTGATGTTTGGGATAATAATTCAAAAATGAAAGATACTCAGTTTGCTGATTATCACGGTCATGGCTGGAACTTTCGAGCTATTTTCAAACGTGATAGAGAAGGGAATCTTTTGGATGAAAAGGGTGGAAAAGTAGCTGATACTGATCCTAAGAAATTCCAAAAATCTGTGCATTTATCTTCAATACATTTGGACAAAGGTATGCACTGTATTGATTGTCATTACAGCCAGGATTCACATGGTAATGGCCATATGTATGGTGAAATAGCTCAGGCAATTGAAATTGATTGTGTTGACTGTCATGGAACAGCAAATAAATACCCTTCTCTTTTGACGAGTGGGCCAGCCGCTCCAAAAGGTGGAAAGGATCTCACAACCCTCAGAACTCAGGATGGAAGAGCACGTTTTCAATGGAGAGATGGTGAGCTCTATCAGAGATCTGCACTTTATTCAGACAAAGAGTGGCGAGTGAAGCTTGTTAAAGATACTGTCAATCCAAGCCACAAAGATTATAATGCAAAAGCTGCTCGCGCAAAAACAGTAACCAATACTAGTTCACAAGCTTGGGGCCCAGGTGTTAAACCTGCTGATTGGGCACATAAGGATGACAAGATGACTTGTTATACTTGTCATAGTTCTTGGGCAACTAGTTGTGCGGGATGTCATTTACCTATTCAGGCTAATTGGAAAGCACCGAAACATAAGTACGAGGATAATGAAACAAGGAATTATGCCTCTTATAACCCTCAAGTTGTCAGAGATGATATGTATCAGTTGGGTATACATGGGCCTGCAAAAGGAGGTCGTATTGCACCAGTGAGGTCATCTTCTGCTCTAGTATTATCTTCGCGTAATTCTAGTCGTGAATTAATATATATTCAACAGCCGCCTATTTCTGCGAGTGGATACAGTTCTCAAGCATTTGCTCCGCATTACCCTCATACGGAAAGGACATCTGAAACAAAAACTTGCACAGACTGTCATTTATCAAAAGAAAATGATAACAATGCGATTATGGCTCAGTTATTGTTACAAGGCACCAACTTTGTTAATTTTATAGGCTATAACGCTTGGGTAGGAACGGAATCTGCAGTTTCTTCTGTTATGGTAACAGAGTGGGAGGAGCCTCAGGCAGTTATAGGTAGTTACCTTCATAAGTACGCTTATCCAGATTGGTATAAAAAACATCTGTCTAAAAATAGTATTTTA
>CAMDOP010000223.1 GCA_945903675.1 Crenothrix polyspora | reverse complement strand
CAAATTGCGGTGTCCATCGTTAAGGACAGTCAGTCGCGATTTCCAGCATTAAACACCATCAGTATGGACAAGGGCTTTCATAGCCCTAACAATCAGATTCAACTCAAAGAACGACTAGATCTTGTTATATTGCCGAAAAAAGGCCGGCTATCCGAAGCAGATAAAGTACGTGAATCTGAGGTAGAATTTGTTCAGTTACGTCGCCAACATTCTGCGGTGGAATCAGCTATCAATGCCTTGGAAGTTCATGGCCTTGATAAATGTCCTGATCAGGGTATTGATGGTTTCAAACGTTATGTGGCTCTAGCCATAGTGGCTCGCAACATCCAACGCTTAGGTGTGGTAGTTCGAGAGCAAGCATTACAAAAAATAGCGCGGCGACGAGGCCCCTACCAAAAAGCTGCATAACGTCTAAATATAGAGAAAATAACAATGAGTTAAAACGTTGTATGAATAACTGTGTCCTGAAATTACCAAAGAAGCACAAATACGCCCAATTAGAGCCGCTCAGCAAGTAATACACAGAATTGAAGACGAAAAATCACCGAATATGTAATTGATCTGGTTCTGACTATATTAAAAAACCGAGTTTTCTTTCAGGCACTAGTTAAATCAAACAATCAGAAATCAAAAAGATTTTGTTTCCTAATGATCGCCAAAAATCAGCAAGAAATTTCTTTTTGAAACGGAAGCAATTTAAAAAAATAAACTAACATGACTTAAAGTTAGTTTGCATCGCATCCAAAGTTATGAAACAAATCTTCTGCTAAAGATAAATAACTCAAACATTAGTGTACAAAATTACACTAATAAAAAAAATAACTATGTATAACCGTTATAGTTTGATTATTTTTAACGTCCGTACGGCGTTTTAATCTGTACGGAATATTCCCACAGAGTCAATCCACCCTACGCCTAAAATACCGTTGATTAAATGCAGTCATATAGCTTGGATAAGTTCAGCGTAACCGACACAATCGTAAATATGTCGGGTTACGGCTAGCGCCTAACCCGACCTAAGCAAGCTAATTATCGCCATACCGATTGAATCAATCCAAAGGTCACTAGGATTTACCTAGCTCGCCCTTTACAATAGCTTTCATTACCTCACTATTTCATCGCTATTAATGAATCCTAAATACGCTATGCTCTGGATAGTACCGCTACTGGTGGTATTGGTCGCTGCACTTTTTAAAGTCGCCCCACAATTACAAGAACCGGCTGGCATCATGCCTCCTGAGACTATTTACAGTCGTTCAGACAATAGTAGCATCAACAAACCCTGCTCCAATGATCATCCTGAGTGGCGACCTGCACAAGTTATCGAAGGCGTTACCATAGACGCGGCGCCTTCCTGCGAACCTGATAATCCCTATGATATTGTCACCTCGGTTAAAGGCACGAATAATGTCTCGATGGCCACCTTAATGCAGACTAATTTTGCTCAAGATGCCATTACGATGAGCGATGATTTAGATCATGATGGCGATCCCGATATTATTCGGATTAAACTGGAAGTTGTTGAGCTTAATGGCAGCAGTCCTGATGGTGAGTATTTAATCAATACTTATGACATAGCCCCAGGCATACAACCGGGGCTTTGGGTCTATGCCCCCAAAGCACGAGGTATGGCGCTAAAAAACTTTAACTCATTAGTGGCCAATCCTTTATTACGCGCGCCATCTCCTGTCATACGGGTTGAACAAGGCGATAAAGTTTATATTACCTTAGAAAACACCCATTATTTACCGCACACCATACATTTACATGGCGTAGATCATCCTTGGCTGAATGACCAAGGCCAAGATAATGATGGTATGGAAGAACATGCGGTTTTTCCAGGTAAGAGCCACACTTACCAAATTCAGCCTAGACACGCAGGCACTATGCTTTATCACTGTCATGTACAAACTGCGCAGCATTTTATGATGGGACTAAATGGCATGTTCATCGTTGAAGAAAATAAAGCCAATAACTGGCTACAAACCTTTAATATAGGTTCAGGACAAGTACGCCACCCTTCTGCTGCGGTCAAAAAAGCTTACAGCCAAGAATATGATCTACATTATCAATCCGTTGATAAGAAATTGGCGTCTATCATTCAAACAGCCATTGACCCTAGGCTCATTGCGCAACGCATGGCTAGAGACTACAACATGACCGAGTCTTTTGAGAACTACTTCATGCTCAATGGCCACTCTTTTCCTTATACGCTACGTGATGCTATGATCATCGCAGAAGAAAACGAGACCATTAAGCTGCATGTCGCCAATTTACAGCGCTCTTCTATCGCTTTACATATTCATGGCCATAAAGCGACGACCACCGCCTTAGATGGCGTAGAACTATCCGAAGCCCAGCAAATAACACGGGATGTCTTTGATATCGCCCCCGCGCAACGCACCGATTTACGCTTACAAACCAAAGATGATGGCTTACATAGCTATGGGGCTGGCTTATGGATGTTTCATGATCATGTACCTACAGGCACGACTACCGACGGCATGGAACCGGGCGGTAATATGGCTATTCTTGCTTACAAACATTATCTTGATGAACTAGGTATGCCAAAAATGCATGATGAGTTATTCGATCAAGTGTTTAATAAAGACTATTACGCTAAAAAACAAGCGGTATGGGCCAGCGGTGATTTTGCTGCCTTACTCGGTGATGCTGGCTTAGTCGCTCCGAATTATAGTCATATCATCCTCTTCGGCTTGCTAGCTGGCTTAATCATCGCCTTGTTAGTTTTTAGTGTGCTACTTATTAGACGGAAACAATCATGAAAACCTTAGCACTCACTTTAGTCATGATCTGCGCTAGTTCATGGGTAACTGCCATGGAAATGGCCGGTATGCTGATGGATGATAAAGGCATGATTATGAATGCCAACAGCGACACCCTGCCTAGGGACTGCACGGCTATTTCAGAAACCGTTGATATTACTATTCGAGCCGGTCAACAACATGCCCAAAAGTTTACTGGCAAGATGTTTGCCTTCGATCAGCAAGAATGGAATGTTAAACCCTGCGCTAAAATCAACATTACCTTCATTAATGATGACCAGATACGCCATCAATTGATGATACATGGCTTACCGGGTTATTTATATCCTGATGGTATGTTTCATTTAGAGCTTTATGGCGAAGGCCAGTTACAAGCCTCGCTAATTGTTCCAAGCTTAAAAAAGACCTATCTCGTCCATTGTGAACTGCCCCAACACATGGAAAAAGGCATGAAAGCACAATTAAAAGTTGATGGCGGCAATGGTGATTTACCTAGCATACCGGGACTAACCGCACCAGTAAAAGCCGATAGCTATCCCGTAGATTGGAGCTCACTAACCACTGCTATATTAATACTCTTTGTGTTAGTGGGTTGCGTGATTCCCTTTATTATTTTGCTTAATGCTACGCGCATTAAAGAGTTAATAAAGAAACAATGGTCCTCATTGAAAACTAAAAAAAGTGCGTAGTCATGTAGGTTGGGCAACATCTTTTCGTTGCCCAACATTCAATGGTCAAAATCAGCATATCGAGAGGATTTCTTCAATGTCATTTGTGCATTCTAATGCGAAAATGTCGGGCACGAAAAGCATGTGCCCGACCTACCTAGCTGTTTTATTTGAAAATTACAATTCCTTGATCAGGGGAAATACTCATGGCCTATGAGGCTTTGCTAGAAACCTTACAAAAGCATAATAAACTTTCCGCCACAGAATTAAAAAAAGTTGAGCGAGTACAAAAAACCTCGGTAGCCGAAAATATCCCCCAATTATTGCTTAAATTAGGTTTATGTTCGGAACTGGACGTGGCCAATGCTTTTGTTGAATCGGGGCAGTTTGAAAAAGTTGAATCTGATCAGTATCCGCAGGAAACCGAACTACCTGAGACGGTGTCCTTACGATTCTTAAAAAGCAATCATATCATCGGTTTAAATCAAACCAATGATGACATTACTGTCGCCATGATGGATCCTGAAGATCATTTTTCAATAGGCGCATTATGTTTGGCGTCAGGAAAAGTCATCATGGCTAAAGTGGGGTTATTATCAGAAATCGATGCCGCGCTAGATGTGCAATACGGTGAAGATCGATCAAAAATGGATAAACTGATAGATGACCTAGCCGCAAATGATCTAGGTGATGAATTTGGTGAAGAAGATTTAGAGCATTTAAAAGATTTGGCTAGTGAAGCGCCGGTTATCAAAATGGTCAATTTGATTATGCAAAGAGCTATTGAAACCAAAGCTTCAGACATCCATGTTGAACCCTTTGAGCAAACCTTAAAAATCAGACTGCGTGTTGATGGGGTTTTACAAGAAATTGATGCCCCTAATGTAAAGTCAACCGCTGCTGTTATTTCGCGTATTAAGATTATGGCTAAGCTGAATATTGCCGAACGGCGCTTGCCTCAAGATGGCCGTATTAAAGTACAAATGTTAGGCAAGGAGTTGGATTTAAGAGTATCGACCATTCCCACCATGTATGGTGAAAGTGTGGTTATCCGCTTACTGGATAAAGAAAATACAGTCCTGGATTTTGCAGGCTTGGGTTTTGCTGGGCGTCATCTACAGCAGTTTATTGATATATTATCGCTGCCACATGGCATTATTCTGATTACCGGCCCTACGGGTAGTGGTAAATCAACCACGATGTATGCCGCCTTAAAACAACTAAATACCCCTGAACGCAAAATAATTACTGTAGAAGATCCGGTAGAATATCAAATGGAAGGCGTTAATCAAATTCAGGCCAAGCCGCAAATCGGTTTAACTTTTGCCTCAGCATTGCGCTCTATAGTTCGGCAAGATCCTGATGTCATTATGATCGGTGAAATGCGTGACCTTGAGACAGCAAAAATTGCTGTTCAGTCTGCCCTTACTGGGCATTTGGTATTATCGACTTTACATACTAATGATGCGGCGGGAGGTATCACTCGGTTGCTAGATATGGGGCTTGAGGAATATTTACTCACCTCAACCGTCAATGGAATTTTGGCGCAACGTTTAGTTAGAAAACTATGTCCATCTTGTAAGGTCGCTAGTATCGCCGAACCCGAAATTGTCAGCAGTTTGAATCTGCGTCGGTTTACTGACGAGGCGGATATTGTTTTATACAAACCAGTGGGTTGTTCAGCCTGTGCAGGCATGGGTTACCGTGGACGACTGGCTATCATTGAGTTTTTACCCATGACTGATCCTATACGTAAACTTATTATGGCTCATGAAGAAGCGGGTGCCATTCAAAAGCTTGCCGTTATTGAAGGCATGCAAACACTTTATGAAAATGGCTTGGTGAAGGTCATACAAGGCATTACGACTCTGGAAGAAGTTATGCGAGTCACCTCGGAAGCTTAAGATGCCATTATTTACCTATAAAGCCGTTAATAGTCTGGGTGAAACAGAAGAAGGTATTAAAGACGCCATTGATGAGCACACTTTGATTACTGCATTGCATTCAGAAGGCTATATCCCGATTCGTGTTGCACCCGCTAATAGTCG
>CAMDOP010000222.1 GCA_945903675.1 Crenothrix polyspora | reverse complement strand
AATAAAGAAACAATCCTGGAGTTTGATCAAGAAAAAGCAGCACTTAAGTATGGATTAGTGCTAAATACTGTTGGTTCGTATTCTGGTCATTCTAGCGTTAGTACTATTTTGACTACGCAGCAAAATAGGGCTACAAACATTAAATCTATAGATGCTTCATTTATGGCAGTTTATTACAGTACAAATACTTCAGAGATAGGGGTGAGATGGCATTCAATCGAACATGAAGATGCTAAAATGTGGTCTGGAACTAACGTTACTACAATGCTCGATAATGCGACACAAGCAAAAGTTAACGGAGGCCCAGTTTTTAATTGTGTGATGATGGATTTTGTTACTCCAGAACGATGTGGAATGGTAATAGATAGAGCAGCTAAATTTAACCATAAGCTAGATCATGCTGATTAATAAAAGTCTAGCTCATAGCTCGTAGGTTGGGGTAAGTGATAACGAACCCCAGCGTAATACGTGACTTGTTGGGGTTTGTATTACTTCACTACTAACGTAATACGAAATTTGTTGGGGTTCGCGTTGCTTCACCCCAACCTACAAAATAATAAACTAAAGTGACAATGTTCTTGCACAAGATGGGGAGTTTGGTTATGAGATTATCAAATGATTCTATGCTTACCATAAAGCAAGCCGTTACTTTAATATTTGGTAATGATGCCAAGGTTTATTTATTTGGTTCTCGTACTGATGATGCTAAAAAGGGTGGAGATATTGATTTGTATATTGAGACTAATTCCTTAGTAGCTGTCTTTGATAAAAAGCTTAGCTTATTAACAGAACTTAGAAAAAGATTGGGTGATCAGAAAATTGATGTGATTGTTAATAATTTTACTAAAGAAAAAGATATTTATAAGATTGCTAAAAATACCGGAATATTGTTATGAATATTGAGAAAATAAAATTAGCCCGTAGCTCGTAGCTCTTAGGTTGGGGTGAGTGATAACGAACCCCAACGCAATACGCGATATGTTGGAGATGATTATGCGATATCGACGTGCTTATGTTTATTTCTTTACGGTGAATCTGGCAGAACGGAACTTGCATTTGTTAACGGAAAAATATGAGATTTATTTCGATTGGTTAAAACGGCCGTTCTTTCGAGAGGGTTTAAAAAGTCGGCTTTCAAAAGGTGGTCGTGGAATCTCGTAACGCAAACACTTTACGATGATCTACTTTGCAGTAGATTGTCTTTTAATGGTTATTTTTAGCAGTTGCCACACTGGAGACAAAGAAAATGGGATATCACACTTTAGGTCAAACACATTTTGAACAGGTTCGAAATTGGACTGATAATGATAACCGAAATATTATTCTTGATCTGAGCAATCAAAAAGCATTTTTATCGCTTCGTGATCCAAATACCGGCTACTCTAGGGTTTCGAATGCAGTGCTACACCGCTACAGTATTAATGGTCTTCGAGACGCAGAGCGCGTGCAACGTGTGGTGCGCGTAGAGACCATTAAGGCAGGTACACGCATTTACAAGCTAACGGGCGGCCTCGAAACTGATGAGAGTGGAAGAGGCGCTATTGATAACAGAGAGATCGCTGCAAGGCTGATGAAATCGAAAGTTCTTTTTGCACACCAGACAATGTCACCTTGGTGGGCGCCGGTCACAAGTTTTGAAGAAGATACGGGGGGCATTCGCGTGCATTTCGAGAATATGGTACTAAACAGTACTGCGGTGAAGGGTGTGGGTACGCTAACACTGAGGGAATACGCACGATTTATGTCTGCTGTCGTTCTTGAATGGAATCGTCTAACTTATTACCTCGAAGTGACGCTTGCTAAAGACGTGAAAGCCTATTGGGGGCAGTTTGAAGAGCAGGTGGCCACGGCTAAGCTCGAAGAGTTTAAGGTGTCTGCGGACGGCACTCTAAAAATTGAACAAGTTGGAGATGATTACTTTGTCAGCTATCCAGGTGAAGGGAGCAATCGTTATTACCTGCCAGCAGAAGAAAATAGCATGCTAGGTGGTATGGAGGCCTGGCAGTTTTACATTCCTAAATTTGAACGAACAGATATTGTAGAAGATTCTGTTTTAGTGATTCCGTCGGTCAACAGCAAAGCTCTGGCGGCACATTTCGGATGCCCTCAAATCTTTGAACAAGCTAGACAAATGGCGGCTTCCTACTTGCGACAACAAGAAGCTAATTTACGCAGGTCGAAGTGGTGATCCTTTGGGTATTTTACGCTCCTGCAAAAAAGAAGCCCGTAGGTTGGGGTGAGTGATAACAAACCCCAACGCACTATGTGATTTGTTGGGGTTCGCGTTGCTTCACCCCAACCTACAAACTAAAATGACAATGTTCTTGCACAAGATGGAGAGTTTAGCTATGAGATTATCAAATGATTCTATGCTTACCATAAAGCAAGCCGTTACTTTAATATTTGGTAAGGATGCCAAGGTTTATTTATTTGGTTCTCGTACTGATGATGCCAAAAAGGGTGGTGACATTGATTTGTATATTGAGACAGCTTGCTTAGAAGCTGTTTTTGATAAAAAGCTTAGCTTATTAACAGAGCTTAGAAAAAGATTGGGTGATCAGAAGATTGATGTGATTGTTAATAATTTTACTAAAGAAAAAGATATTTATAAGATTGCTAAAAATACCGGAATATTATTATGAATGTTGAAAAAATTAAATTAGATAAGATTATTTTCGAATGCCATAAACATCAAGATCGTATGAATAAAGCTCATCAAACGCTAATGCCTTTTTTCCCTTTAACCAGAATTGCATATGAGACATTTGATGATGACCATGTTAGTTATTTAGACCAATTTTTATATCGATTTTCAAAGCTTCAAGATAGTATAGGTCAAAAACTTTTTAAAGCAGTTTTAAGCTATAAAAAAGAAGAAGTATTAAATAAATCATTTATAGATATTATTAATCGACTTGAACAACTTGAATATTTAGAAGATGTTGATGCTTGGTTTATTTTAAGAGACATTAGAAATCAGCTGGCACATGATTATGAAGATGATGTAGACGAATTAGTTGAGATTATTAACATAATATTTTCTAAAAAAGAATTGCTTGAAAAATATTTTGTAACTATTGTCAGTAAATTAGCTAGTAGTTCGTAGGTTGGGGTAAGTGATAACGAACCCCAACGCACTGCGTGATTTGTTGGGGTTCGCGTTGCTTCACCCCAACCTACAAAACTAAAATAATATAACTAAAGTAGCAATGTGATTGCACAATACGCGACATGTTGGAGATGATTATGCGATATCGACGTGCTTATGTTCAGGGTGCCAGTTATTTCTTCACTGTGAATCTGGCGGAACGTAACTTGCATTTGTTAACGGAGCATATCGGATTATTAAGAGATTCATTCAGAATGGTTAAAGCTGCTCACCCATTTATTATTGATGCCATTGTGATAATGCCGAACCATTTGCACACGATTTGGACATTACCCGTTGGTGATAGTGATTTCTCGACACGTTGGGGTTTAATAAAAGCAGGGTTTTCCAGAAAACTGCCCTGTTCTGAGCGTGTTTCAAAAAGTCGGCGCTCAAAAGGTGAGCGTGGAATTTGGCAGCGCCGATTTTGGGAACATTTGATTATTGACGATGATGACTACCAGCATCATGTCGATTACATTCATTACAATCCAGTAAAACATGGTTTTGTAAAGAATGTGTTTGATTGGCCTTATTCGTCTTTTCATCATTATGTGAGCTTAGGGCTTTTATCAATGGATTGGACTGGGACTGAAAGTTACTAAAAAGACTGGAATAATATTATGACTATTAAAAAAATAAAATTAGGTAATGATTGGAATTCTTTTTAGCATTTTTGTGAAACGGAATTGAACTATGAATTTAAATAGTATGACCCATCAAAATTCACCGCTGAATTCGTTGGTGTTGCATTGGCCGCCATCGATAACTTTAAAGAATGATCAGTTTTTTGATTTTTGTCAGGTCAATAAAGAATTGCGTATTGAGCTTACAGCTCAGGGAGATTGTGAAATTATGGCTCCTACAGGCGGCTCAACTAGTTGGCGAAATTCCAGACTGATTACTCAGCTTTCTGTTTGGGCCGATCTTGAAGGTAGCGGGGTAGTGTTTGATTCTTCAGGCGGTTTTGTTTTGCCCAATGGCGCGATTCGCTCACCCGATGTATCTTGGGTTAAAAGGACACGGTTGCTAACCTTAACAGAAATACAGAAACAAAGATTTTTACCCTTGTGCCCTGATTTTGTTATTGAGCTTCGCTCACCTAGCGATAGTATGAAAAATTTACAAGATAAAATGCAGGAATATAGTGAGAATGGCGCAAGTTTAGGCTGGTTAATAGACCCCGAAGCTCAGCAAGTATTAGTTTTTCAGCCTAAAACTGCAATCCTACGTTTGGATAAGCCTCAATTTTTGTTAGCCGATAATTTATTGACGGGATTTAGTCTAGATATGCAAAAACTGTGGGATGTTGGGTTTTAGATCGTAGCTTGGGGTAAGTGATAACAAACTCCAAGGCACTGCGTGATTTGTTGGGGTTCGCTTTGCTTTACCCTAACCTACTCGTATAAAGAAAAAGATATTTATAATTGTGCTAAAAAGACCGGAATATTGTTATAACAATTGAAAAAATAAAATTGAATAAGATTGTTTTTGTATCCCCCCGTTGATTTATTAGGATGATGTTTATTCACTATCAACTGTACCTTTAAACAAAATAACAGAAGAAAACCATAATCATGATCATTGAAAAATTTAATCTGAAAGCACAAGAATGTATTGAGCGTGCCTGTCGTTTGGCGGTTGAAAAAGATCATGGTGTGGTGACGCCTTGGCATCTTTTGGCGATACTTTTAGGCACTAGCGATATAGGTAGAAGTTATTTAGAACAGGCCGATATAGATTTGACACGATTGGGTCTTGCTATGGATGGCCAGCTTATTATATTGCCGAAGGCTTTTAAAAATACTCAACATACCCCCATTAATCGTGAGCTAGAGCGTTTATTTATTTACGCTGAACAAGCCTCGGTGCGACTGGGTGATAAATATATGGGTATCAACCATCTGTTATTTGCCATGTGGGAGATAGAGGAGTTAATGCTTGCTTTGACAGAAGCGGGTGGCACTAAAGACGCCTTTATTAAAGCACAAGCAGCGTTACCGAAGACAGGCTATAAAAGCAGAGAAAGTTCTGGTGAGTTTGAGTATTTGGCTAAATATGCGCGTGATTTAACGGAACTCGCTAGGGAAGGTGCTTTAGATCCTGTGATAGGCCGTGTGGATGAAATTGATTTAGCCATCCAAGTGCTGTGTAGACGTATTAAAAATAATCCCATTATTATTGGTGAACCGGGTGTAGGTAAAACTGCCATCGTTGAAGGCTTGGCGCAGCGCATAGTCGCTGGTGATGTGCCTAAGGATTTAATCGGTTGTTCGGTGCTGGCAGTCGATATGGGCTTGTTGATCGCGGGTGCAAAATTCCGTGGTGAATTTGAGGAGCGCTTTAAACGCTTGCTGCAGGAAATCATGGATGCAGGTAATGTCATTGCCTTTATTGATGAAATTCATAACGTGGTG